>JAGQVF010000349.1 GCA_020438135.1 Bacteroidales bacterium
GAATCGGCTGAGCGAAGCTAAGTTCCGCTGGTGCGGAATTGAACCGGTTAAATTTGTTGAATTGGTTAAATTGGTTGAATCGGTTAAATTTGTTGAATTGGTTGGATTGGTTGAGCGAAGCGAAGTTCTGCTCGTGCGGAATTAAATGGCTGAATGGCGGTGCGAAGCGAAGTTCTGTTCCTGCGGAATTGGATTGGGTGAATTGATGTTTGTATTGTTCTGCACGTGATCTGCTTATTCCCGGCACTCTGATCAAACCAATCATAAGTCAATGGTTTTTTATACCTTTGATTGCAAAACAAGAATAATGCGGACCATATTGATCTTTTCCCTTTTTAGTTTAGTATTACCGGTATCTTCACAGCAACTCACCCCTGAGTGGATCCGGTTGAAAAACAGCTTATGGTACATTGGTTCGGGCCGATCTGTGCGCGTAGATCAGGATAACAATTTATATATCCTTACAGGATTTTCTTATCCCGGTTGGTGGGATCATGGTGCAACGGTCATCAAATACTCCGAAAATGGCGATTTACAATGGACCAACACGTTTCAGGTCGATACAGCCTCTATTTCCGGGTTTGCAGTAAACCGCTTCGGAAGTTCATTTATTATTTTCGAAGAGTCAAACTTTTACCTCTACGGGGGAATTTTCGCAACCGACAGCGCAGGAAATGATCTGTTCAGTATCGATTTCCCGGATTATATTTTTAAAGGAGTTGACTGTGATGCATTTGGGAATGTTTATGTTACGGGGATAAAACAGTATGGGTTTAACAATTATGATCTTGTATTGATCAAATTGAACAGCACCGGCGAAATATTGTGGGAACAAACACATGATATTCCGGGCATGAGCACACACGGACGTGCAGTCGTTGTGGTCGATTCTTCCGTTTATGCAGCGGGTAACAGTATGTATTCAAATATTGTATTAAAATATGATCTCGAAGGGAATCCGCAGGGTGATAATATTTTCTTTTATGATCCCTATGGTGATTATACATATAGAGCGCTGCAGGGCAATAAAGACGATGAAGGCAATATTTACTTTTTTGGCCAAAACCAGGACATGGAGGGAGCTATCAAACAATCATTTATTTACAAATTCGATCCTGCCTTGAACGAGCTCTGGCACGATTCAACTACGCTGTTTGATATGGTTTTGGCTGATTTATCAGTTGGCCACGATCAACAGGTGTATGTGTGTGGTTACGATTACTATTTATTCTCGCCGATTTATATGAGTTATCATGCAACCGGTGAAAAACTCTGGCACAATACATTCGAAGAGGCAATAGGCGTTTTCAGTTCTACGGCAGTCTCAGGAAATAACATTTTCTTTAACGGGGTGGTGCATTATGCTCCACCCGAGCCGGACCAATTGCTTATTTACAGGGTTGATAAGCAGGGTGAGCTTCTCAGTGAGTACACGTACCCTGGCATTCCGGATACAGCCAGCGGAGGGTATGATATGATCTTCGACAACAACGGTCAACTTGTAGTAACCGGAATGTATGAGAACCCTGCCGTACATTGCATGACCATTAAATTCGACCACCTGACAGAAACTGATGACAGGCTTCAAAATAACCTGGCTTCTCCCCTGGTTTATCCCAATCCGGCAGAGGATTTCATCTTTACCAATGCGGTTTCGGAAGCAATCTCTGATTATCGTATTTATAATGCTTCAGGAAAGTTGGTAAAAAAGGGTTCTGTTTCAGACGAATCAACTTCTATTTCCATTTCTTCACTTAATAAGGGCTTATATTTTCTTCAGACAGAAAAAACAGTTTTAAAATTTGTGAAAAACTGATCTGTGATCAATCATTTCATTTCGATTATTCTTCCATCATCTCAACCAGCTTTTCCCTGGCTTTTGTTAATGAGTTTGAATTTTTAAAAAAATCCATCCAGGGATCATCCTTGCTACCCAACCTCCGGAAAATATTACCGACATTATACGTTTGTGCATCGAGGTTCTTTTTCCCGACCTCATCCCA
>JAGQVF010000350.1 GCA_020438135.1 Bacteroidales bacterium
TTCACAGATGTTGAATGACAAGGATTTTCGGCCCCGTAGGGGCCGGATGTTGGTAGAAAAATGTGTAAATGATAACAATTGCGCCGTAGGTGCAATATATTATCATGTTATCAGACAAATGGATATCGCGTACCTAAGGCACGCCTGGTTTCATCGGGAATAAATTTTGCTACCAACATTTAGTCCCTACGGGACGTGTTAAATGCACAATAAATACCATAGGCTTGAACATTTAATTGAGAACTCAATTGATGAACAAGTTGTCTCTTATGTCTCAATTGTTAATAGGCAATGATTTTTGCGCCCCAGAGGGGCCGGATATTGGTAGAAAAAAATAAAGAAAAATGGAAAATGCGCCGTAGGTGCAATATATTTAAAGTATCGGATATTATTGCGTACCTATGATACGCCAGGTTTCATCGGGAATAAATTTTGCTACCAACATTTAGTCCCTACGGGACTAGTTAAATTCACGATAAACAAAACAGAATTAGATGATTAATTAAGATCCAATAGACGAACAAGTCTAATTTGATGTTTAAAGAGATTTTTAAAACAAATATTTGGCCCCGGAGGGGCCGGATGTTGGTAGAAAAATAATTAAAAGACAACAATTGCGCCGTAGGTGCAATATATTATATTTTTATCAGACAAATGAATATTGCGTACCTACGGCACGCCGTATTTCATTGTTGGCATTGCTATCAATATCCGGCTCCTACGGGACCTACAACGTCAAGCAAATACAATAATCATTTGAATTTAATTTAACAATTCGGTTTGGTAACCAACGGATCACAATTGTCTATCCCACAAGCTTCTTTGTAAACAACACCACTCCGCAATTGTTACTTATTCAACTATTTACATTCATGAAAGAATACCACACCCAAATAGAAATAAATGCTCCTATTAAAAAGGTTTGGCAGGTTTTGACGGATTTTAAAGAATACCCCAACTGGAATCCCCTGGTGGGGGAACTGACCGGTGATTTGAGGGAAGATGGAATGATCAGGACTAAGATACTTCCGTTGAATAATACTTATACAGCCAAACTACTTTCTTATCAGAAAGAACAGGAGATCGTTTGGCTGGGCAAGCAGGGTGCAAAGTTCCTTTTGGCAGGCAAACACTATTACCGGCTGAAAAAGCAGGGGGAAAATAAAACGCTGCTTGAACATGGTGAATACTTTACGGGGCTGTTTTCTCATTTTATTTCAGGGAAGTTGCTCAACAAAATGGAGCAGGCCTTTCACGAGCACAACAAAGCATTAAAATCAATGGCAGAAAATGAAGGATAAAAAGATATTAATATACGGCGCAAACGGCTATACCGGCAAACTCTTCGCCAAATACCTCCTCGGGAAGGGAATTACCCCCATCCTGGCTGGCAGGAGTGATTCGGTGAAAAAGGTTGCCGAAACACTGAATTGTCCCTTCAGGATTTTCTCTACTGAAAATTCGGGTGAACATCTATCGGATGTGGATACACTGGTAAACGTGGCTGGACCTTTTTCCAAGACCCAACCCGGACTGATCGAAGGGTGTTTGAATACAAGAACCCACTATCTGGATATCACCGGTGAAGTGCCTGATGTGGAAAGGGTGTATGCCTATCATGAAAGAGCTGTAAAGGCCGGAATAATCCTTTTACCAGCTTCGGGATTTGGAGTTGTACCGACCGATCTCGCTGCCAAAATGGCCTCAGAACTGATCGATGATCCTACAGAATTAACCATCGTTTTCGATACAAAAGGCGGCGTTTCGAGGGGAACTTTAAAAACAGCACTGAAAGACATTTTTAAAGAAGGTGTGATCGTCAGGAACAACCGGTTTGAGCCCGCCAAACCTGCCATGAAAGAACTTGATGTAAAGATGACGGAACACAAATTTAACGCGGTTTACAATCCCTGGCGCGGCGATCTTTTCATGTCGCGGCATTCGACGGGCATACCGAATATTGAGACCTACTCAACATTTCCCGGATTTATCGTTAGCATGATGAAAGGGAAGCTGGGCTGGCTCCGCAAGCTGATCCTGAACCATCTGGTCAACCTGCTGCCGGAGGGGCCCAGTGATAAGCAACTTCAAAAAGGAAAAACCTTTATCAAGGCAATGGTAAAAAACAAAAAAGAAGAAAAAGCGGCTGTTGAAATGGTGGGACCGGAAGCATACCTGTTTACGTTGATTTGTTTATACCAATTGGTCGAATTGGTTTTAAAATCGGAAAAAACGGGTTTTCAAACACCTTCGGGATTTGGAACGGATTGGATGGCAGAATTGAAAGAAGTTTCTGTATTTAAAAAACATAAAAAACAGTGAATTGAAACCGGAAGAAGTTTTCAGAAAGATTTAGGATCTATTTCCAGGTTTTACACTTTTTGGCCGGTTTGTATTTTTTGTTAACCTTATATTGATCTTTTTCCTTGGCGTGATCGACGTAAATATTATTATCCTTATTTACTTTGCATGAGGTGGCCATAAAAATTAAAACAGACGCTGCAAGAAGAAGTTTTTTCATTGTGATCGAATTTTCATTTATCGGTAAATGAAACAACAAAGATAGCATAATTATTTTGCCATAAAAGGTATCTGATAATTAAACATATGGAACAGGCTTTAACAACCTTTAACGCCCCTTCACCACTTTTTTACCTACTTTTGCGTTTCTAAAAATTTCAGGTTACTGTATGAAAATCAAGATTGTAAACAAGTCGAAACACAATTTGCCGGCATATGAAACGGAAGCTTCGGCAGGGATGGATCTGCGGGCCAACCTGGATGAACCGGTACTGTTGAAACCGCTGGAACGTTCACTGATCCCAACCGGTTTGTTCATCGAGTTGCCGGTAGGTTTCGAAGCGCAAATCAGGCCCCGTAGCGGACTGGCCATCAAAAAGGGGATCACCCTGTTGAATACGCCGGGAACCATTGATGCCGATTATCGTGGAGAGATCAGGATCATCCTGGCAAACCTTTCCAATGAGGAGTTTGTTGTAAAGGATGGTGAACGCATTGCCCAAATGGTAATCGCAAGGCACGAAAAGGCCGACTGGATAGAAGTTGAGGAGCTGGCCGAAACAGAAAGGGGTGCGGGAGGTTTCGGAAGCACCGGCACCAATTGATGCAATGATTGATAAGCAGAACCGTTACAAAATATTGCTTTACTTAGTCACATGATCATAAATTATAACAAAATTTACAGCCTGTTAAGAAGAACACCAGGTTTTGTCGGGTTAGGAATGATGGCATTGATGATCGCGATGCTGTTTTCATCTTGTAAAACATCTGAGCAAACCGGGAAAAACAAAACGGCAGGCTATGATAAAAAAGACAATTCTGCTGTGTTTATTGATGCCAGCAAGGAAAATATCCTTGGCAATTACGATGAAGCAATGAAATTGTTCAATAAAGCTCTTGAGATTGATCCTACAGATGCGGCATCAATGTTTGAACTGGCCAAATTATATGCACGCAAAAAAGATATGGCTAACTCGATGGAATATGCCAGAAAGGCTGCCGAAACCGATCCCGGAAATGTATATTATCTGTTGTTTTACGGCAGTTTATTGCAGGCTACCGACGATTACAAAACTGCCATCGAAGTGTATCAACAATTAACCCGGCTGAAACCCGACAATCCTGAATATTATAACAAACTCGCAGTTGTTTATTTGTATGCAGGCAAGCCCAATGATGCGATTACAGTATATACTCAACTGGAAGATAAAATTGGGTTAACGGAAGAGTACAGCCTGAAAAAACAGAGTATTTACCTACAGGAGGGAAAAGTGAATAAGGCAATCGAAGAGGTTGAAAAACTGATTGCAGCATTTCCTCAGGAAAGCAGGTATTATGCAATTCTAGCTGAAATGTGCCTGCAAAACGGAATGGATGAAAGAGCACTGGAAGCCTATGAAAAAATCAAGGAAATCGATCCTAACAATCCATATATCCATATTTCACTGGCCGATTATTATAAAAAACGGGGCGAAAATGAAAAAGCATTTGAAGAGCTGAAAAAGGGATTTGCCAATCCGAACCTCGACATCGATTCGAAAATTCAGGTGTTGGTTCAGTATTATACCATCAACGAAATTTATGAGGATTTAAAAGATGAAGCTTTTACACTTTCGGAAATCCTGATCGAAACCCATCCGAAAGATCCCAAATCATATTCGATGTATGGTGATTTTCTATACCAGGATAAACGATACGAAGAGGCCAGGGATGCCTTTACAAAAGTGATAGCTATTGATAGCAGCAAATACCTTGTTTGGGAGCAATTGCTGTTTACCGAATCGGAACTGCAAAATACCGATGCCATGTTGAACCTCAGTCAGCGGGCCATTTCGTTGTTTCCTGAACAGCCCATTCCTTACCTGTTTGCCGGTGGTTCTTTTTATCAGAAGAAAAAATGGAAGGATGCCATTGAGGTACTTGAAAAGGGTCTATATTATGTGGTTAATAACGATTTATTGAAGGCTCAGTTTTATGCCTACCTCGGCGATGCTTACAACCAGGTTGACGATCACGAAAAATCGGATGATGCCTATGAGCGTGTGCTTGTCCTGAACCCAGATAACGACTATGTCCTGAACAATTATGCCTACTATTTATCGCTGCGCGATAAAGATCTCGAAAAAGCGGCCAAAATGGCTAAGCGGGCTACCGAACTACGTCCCAATACGCCTTCTAACCAGGACACTTACGGTTGGGTATTGTACAAGCTGGGATATTTTGATGAGGCCCGGAAATGGATTGAAAAAGCGATCGAAAATGGTGCTGAAAACAATCCGGTTATTTTAGAACACATGGGAGATGTTCTTTGGAAACTCGGACAGGAGCAGGATGCTATCGACTATTGGAACAGGGCCGCAGAAGCAGGTGAGGGTTCGGAACTGCTTCACGAAAAGATTAAGCAAAAACAACTTTTGGAGCAGTAACAGGTATGAAGTTCCCTAATTTGTCAGGTATAACATCCCAACAAACAACTCCGTTGCGATATTTATTCATTCTCTTGATCGGTTTGATATTTTTATCCTCCTGTAAATCAACCCGAAGTGTGATCAAGGAGCCAATCAAAGAATACGGAGCCGATTATCTTTTCGATAAACTGAAAGAAAATGAACTCAAGTTTGAATGGTTTTCGGCCAAGTTCAACCTCGATCTGATCATCGATAAAAAGAAAAACAGTTTCAGAGGACAACTCAGAATGCGGAAAGACAGCGCTATATGGGTTTCTTTCTCCCCTGCCCTGGGTATTGAAATGGCACGTTTGCTGATCACTGAAGATTCGGTGAAGTTCATCAACCGGATCAATAAAACCTATTTTGCAGGTGATTACCGGGTGGTCAATAATTTTT
>JAGQVF010000351.1 GCA_020438135.1 Bacteroidales bacterium
ACAAATCGTTTGTTCTCAACGGCGATACCATGTTCCGGATCAATCTGGTGAAACAGTTTGATTTTCACCAGGCCAGGATGTCGGACTTCACCGTGGTGCTCCGTCAGGTCGACAATGTGGAACGTTACGGCTCTGTAGAGATTGACGATGGCAAAAGGATCATCGGGTTTAACGAAAAAGGCGAAAAAACCGGTCCGGGCCTTATCAATGGCGGGGTTTATCTGATCAACAAAAAGTTTTTCAATACCCATTCGTTCCCGAAAAAGTTTTCACTGGAGAAAGATTGCCTCGAAAAGCTGGTCGGCACACATCCGTTTTACGGATCCATTTGCAAACAATATTTTCTCGATATTGGCATACCGGAAGATTATCAAAAAGCACAGGATGACTTTACAAGATTTACATATTGACAAATCGTGGACCTTGTTCCTCGACCGTGATGGTGTGATCAATCGCCGTTTCGAAGATGATTACATCAAAAAGTGGGAAGAGTTTGAGTTTTTGCCGGGAGTGTTGGATTCTATACGGATCTTCACCGAAAGGTTCGGGAAAATTTTCGTAGTCACCAACCAGCAGGGGATCGGTAAAGGGATCATGACCGAGCGCGACCTCGAAAACATCCATAACCGCATGCAGGAAGAAGTTCGGTATGAAGGCGGGCGCATCATGAAAATCTATCATTCGCCTTACCGGGAGGAAGAAAAAAGTGTGTTCCGGAAACCGAAAGCCGGCATGGCACGGAAAGCAAAGATCGATTTCCCCGACATCGACTTTCAGCGATCACTCATGATCGGCGATTCGATCACCGATATGCAGTTTGGCCGCAATGCAGGGATGATCACTCTGTTCATCACACGGGAATCTGACGAAATGAAAGACAGCGGCCACCTCATCGATATGGTTTTCCCCGATTTGAAATCCGTCGCAGATCAGTTGGTGGAAAATGGGTAATCGGTTAAACCGGTTGAATCTGTTGAAATGGTTAAATCAGTTAAAATGGGGGAGAATTATCATCGCAAGTTAATCTGGTCAATCCTGCCTGCCGGGAGGCAGGCCAAATTTTATTAATTTTAGTCAATCCAAAATCTATTAAATCCAGTCAATAAAATTTTAGTCAATCCAAACTTTAGTCAATAAATAAAAGTGTCTCCACAACTCATACTCATCAGTTTTCTCGCTTACACGCTGCTGCTGTTTGTTATTTCAGGGATCACCTCCCGCAAGGCCAACAATCAAAGCTTTTTTGTCGGCAACAAACAATCGCCGTGGTTTGTGGTGGCATACGGCATGGTGGGAGCCTCCCTTTCCGGGGTGACGTTCATTTCGGTGCCGGGTTGGGTGGGCGACACGCAATTCTCCTACATGATGGTGGTGGCGGGCTACCTGTTAGGTTATTTTGCCATCGCGAAAGTGCTGCTGCCATTATACTACAGGATGAACCTCACGTCGATTTACGGTTACCTCGAAAGCCGTTTCGGGTTCTGGTCTTATAAAACCGGGGCATTTTATTTCCTGGTTTCGCGGATCATCGGTGCTTCATTCCGGATGTTTCTTGTGGTGAATGTATTGCAG
>JAGQVF010000352.1:0-1186 GCA_020438135.1 Bacteroidales bacterium
ACTCCAGTCACAATAGGTCCGGAGTGTATCCCAACTCTCATCCTCCATTTAATTTCATGTTTCCGATTTCTTTCCTCAAGGTAGGATAACATCTGTTGTGCGGCCGTAATACAACTGATAGCATGTTCGGCTATCTCTTCTTCAAGGCCACATGCAGCCAAATATGCATCACCAATTGTTTCAATCTTTTCAACTCCTGCCTCTTCAACAATTTCATCGAATCGTCCAAAAATGTCATTGAGCTCATTAACCAAAGTGATTTCAGAAATAGATGCTACCAATTCCGTAAACCCTTTGAAATCAGTAAACAGAATGGTTACGTTCCTGTGCTTTTTGGGAATTGTTCTGCCGGTTTCTTTTAGATCCTTTGCCACGTTTTCAGGAAGTATGTTATGCAGAAGGTCATCTGATTTTTTCTGCTCAGCCATCAAGGACTCCTCTGATCTATCAATAAGGACAGACAAACTCCATACAAGCGTGAGACAAATGAATCCGGTTATACTCATATTCACCACTTGTAATAAATATGGGTCCATTACATCATAGTGAGCATTTATTTTTGATTGAAACACAACTGTAACAATCAATGTCAGGCATGCAAGCAAACTGAAACCATGGGCCGCTTTCCTCGCCTTACGGGGGAAAGTCATGTAAGGCATTATGATTATTAAGAAGCAAATGGCTGCAACGCCTGAAGCGTATCCCAGAAAATAAAGAAATGACAGAACCCCGATATAGGATGAAATAATAAGCCACGTCGAAGCAAGTATCCGCCAACCTTTCCAATTAAATATTAACACGAGGAAAAACATCAATCCCATTAAGCCATTGCTTCCATAGATAACCGGGGAGTCAGTAAGGTATATGGCAATGATCATCCATTGTGCCATAAAAATAATTCCGAGAATTGAGGCAATGTTCGTTACTTGCAGATACCTGATTTCAGTAATAGAAAACTCTTTATTAGAACCTATATCCATCACTCTTTGGAAAATTGGAGTTTTGCTATTATTATTGGTCATTTGATTCTTTTTCATTTTGATACATAATTGATTCCACATGTAAGACTCTTGAAAGTCACCGTTCTGGTCAAGATCCCTTTTGCCTGTTCAGCCTGCTAATGTAAAAAAATACCATTCACCTTTCACTCATGTTGATGCATTTTCGGCTTTCAACCCTTTACTTT
>JAGQVF010000352.1:1310-1948 GCA_020438135.1 Bacteroidales bacterium
TTTTGCCTTTTCAGGATTTTAACAATTCTGTTATTGATGATTTCCGACAAGTTCCAATAGTAGAGTTTAGGATCGGTAGTGCTGTAGAAAGCAATAACAACAGCATCAATATCCTTATGATATGCTGCAAAACTCTGGTATCCCGGCACCCAGCCACCATGTTCAAATTCATAAACGGAAGCATATATTTCCCGCTCTCCCGGTTTAAACAATGAACCCTGCCTACCGGACAGGCTGGCGTCGTTCAATGCCCTCACAAATATACCCACATCTTCTGCCGTGGCTAACATGCCGTGTTCGTCAGCCTTTAAATCATGGGGATGCCCCACATGGTAACCGCTCATCACACGGTCCGTATTTACTTCGCTCAAAGAAGGATAAGTGTTGGTGAGATTCAGGGGCGTTAAAATCTCTTCCTGTATAAACTGAAAGTTGCCATAGCCCAGTTCATTATCCATTATCTTATTGATCAAAAGGTAATTCGTATTGCAATATTCATAGTCTTCGCCGGGTTCGAAGTTGGCAGGTTTATCCAGGATCAGGGCAAGGCTTGCTTCATAGGTCTCGGTTGGCGCTGCCCAGAAATTCGGAGCATCCGTAAAATTGGGGATCCCACTTCTGTGCTGTATCATTAACCT
>JAGQVF010000353.1 GCA_020438135.1 Bacteroidales bacterium
AGCAGCGACGGATAACTCCCGTTTGCCGGGAAATATCCGAAAAAATTCGGGCTTTGCCAATGGGTAATGCCGGGCATAATGGTACGCTGAAAATCGCTGAAGATCGTTTCAATCGATTCCCCCTCCGCGGGCGGGTCTCCAGGCAATTGTTTGCGGATATCGCCGGGAGCAACCTGCGATTTCACCGGGTACGATGTAATGTTTTCCAGGTAATTCGCCATCCAATCCACCATTGCGTGGGCCTGTTTCCTGAATTCCTTGTTATCGATCATAGCTGTGCAATCTTGATGCTGTAAAATTACTTAATTTCGTCTCTCAAATTCAACACAATGAAGCGTTTCCTCAATTTGGTTATAACACGGCAAAGCGTTCGGCGGTATAAACCCGATCCGGTCGACCCCGAACAACTGAAGCGTTGCCTCGAAGCGGCCCGACTATCGCCTTCGGCCAGCAACTCTCAACCATGGACTTTTATCGTGGTCAACGAACCCACTCTCAGGGAGAAGGTAGCCCGCGAAACCTTCAGTACGATTCTCTCTTTCAACAAATTTGTATTGCAGGCCCCGGCACTCGTGGTGTTCGTCATCGAAAAACCGAAACTGATAACCCGGATCGGCGCAAACATCAAAAACAAAGAATACCCGTTGATCGACATTGGCATCGCTGCCGAACACTTTTGTCTGCAAGCCGCCGAAGAAGGCCTCGGAACCTGCATGCTCGGATGGTTTAATGAAAAACCGATCAAATCAATGCTCAACATACCGGCCAAAAAAACCATCGGACTGATCATAACGCTGGGCCATCCCGCCGAAGGTTACCGCCTCCGCAAAAAATCCCGGAAAGACTTTGACGAAGTAGTTCGGTTCAATTCATATTGAAAATTGAAGCAATCATTTATGATAACCTGTAACTTTGGTAACTGAACTAATCTTATTCTTTTGAAACCATGAAAAGAAAATTAACAAATGAGGATAGAAGGAAATTAAAATATTCAACCAGAACCGGATACATTTTCGGAGTATTAATACTTATTCCTTCAATTTCTGTTTATTTTATTTCTGAACTTAACATGGTTGAAAATATTCCTGACTATCTGTTTCCATGTGGGTTACTTCTGTGTTTATTAACGATTTGGTTAGTTAACAGAAAATGGTGGATTGATTTAAGAAACAATGAAAAAATAGTTATTCAGAAAAAAATTGTAAGAAAAGAGTCAAAAAAAGAGTATGCTGCAGGTAGTTCATTTGGAGTTTCAATAACAGGTAAAGATTCGCCAGTGTATAAAAGCCAGAATTCATACATCGACTATTCGATAATAGTTGATAATACCAGATATAAAATAGATAAAGGAATTTGGGATCAGGTAAATGAAAAAGATAAAGTTGAATTTCATTTTGCCAAAAAAAGCAATTATCTGCTTAGTATTCAGCCGGTACATTGATCCTCCAAGTTGAAAATCATTCACATTGTTGTATATTATTCTCTATATTTTATGGATTCAATTGTGCAAAGCTGAATTACTAAAAAAACTCTCAACCTATTCAACCGGTTCAACCAATTCAACCAATCACGGTGAAGCTACAGTCAAATTTATTCTCATTCTTAACACATAAATCCTTAATATTGTAACACATTAAATATATCACCATGGAAATAAAACAAAT
>JAGQVF010000354.1:0-387 GCA_020438135.1 Bacteroidales bacterium
TGGTTAGCGGATTCCGCAATCCATGCGACACTACACTGATCAGTTGGTTTTTTTCCTCATTCAACCGGGTTAGCTGTTCGTTGGTTTTTTCGAGTTCCTTTTTTTGCTCCAGGATATTTTGATGCTGCTCTTCAATTTCGCTTTTCTGCTTTTGAATTTTTATGTAACTTTTGGCCAGTTTGCCTTCCAACTCGTTCATCTCGCGAATGCGACGGATCAACTTTTTCAAAACACCCAACATCACGTCGGCTTTACCACTCATCACGCGGGCAAAATCGTCCTGATCGAGTTCCAGCAAAATCGTATCTTCTTCAGCCGTGATGGATGCCGAGCGGGTTTCCTTGTCAAACAGGGCAAACTCACCAAAAACGTTGCCTGACGAAAGCC
>JAGQVF010000354.1:488-1423 GCA_020438135.1 Bacteroidales bacterium
CGGCGGTAAGTAACTTCGACTAACTGACTGGCAATTTCTGAAAGGACGGAAGCATCCGTTTCGGAAAAGATCCTTACCCCGGCAAGCAATGTGGTAAGATTTTCTTTGATTTGGTGATCTGTCGTTGAATTCATCCGGCAACCTTATTACCCTGACTTATTTTGAAACGACAAATATGGCAATTAATTACATGGGTTGCCGGCAAAAAATTGTTAAAGAAGGTTATAGAAAGGTTAAAATCATCCGGCGAAAATTAATCACCGGATGATGGTTCCTTTAGTTTTTGCTGAAGTTGCTAAGTGCTTTTTCAAGATTGTCAATCACTTTTTTGGTCACTTTGCGTGGTTGCTCTGCTTTCACTGTTTTGAGTGTATCCAGCGATTTGCTTCCGTATTCATGCAGTCCGGCCGGATTTTTATCAAACTCATAACTACCGATACACCACTCGAGTTTCGACTGGATATCGGTGAATTTTTCATCGTTCAATTTTTGAAAAGCAACAATGGCTTCTTCGCAACTTTGTTTCAGTTTTTCGTTTACCTGGTTCATAGTGTTTTAATTATTGGTTTCACAATCAAGTATTTAAATGATAATGATGTTCCGGGGCAGAAATATGCCAGAATTATTTTCAATTAAATATGTAAAATATATTGTTAATAATTTGATTTTCAATTCAAAACAGATTTCATCCAGCACATGCCATTCCCTCTACCCATCAAAATCAGCGCGCGAAAGTAGTATATTTTCAACATGAAAAAGTTAAATTTCTGTTAATATGACATTTCCATTCCTGTGGATAACTTGGCAAATGTTTGAATAATGTGATGTTTAATACATTTTTACCTTTGCGAAAAGTTGACATATTTCTGTAAATGCCTTAAAAAGAATAAGATGATCCTGTTCTTCAAAAAAAATGCAGACCTTTTTTATGCTGT
>JAGQVF010000354.1:1498-2034 GCA_020438135.1 Bacteroidales bacterium
CCGGAAGAAATTCTCCATGGTAATTATATTGGGCCCCGTAAAGAGATGATTACCCCCTGGAGCACCAATGCGGTTGAGATCACCCAAAACATGGGCATTCGTGATATTAAAAGGATTGAAGAGTTTAACCGGGTCGATTCAGACGATAAATCCTTTGACCCGATGTTGAAGGCCATGTACAAAAACCTGGATCAGGAGATATTCACCATCGATAAACAACCCGAACCGGTCCTCGAGATTGATAATATTGCAAGCTACAACGAACAGGAAGGCCTGGCCCTGAGCGAAGATGAAGTTCAATATCTTGAAAAATTGAGCAAAAAGCTCGGCCGAAAACTCACCGACAGCGAAGTCTTTGGTTTTTCGCAGGTCAATTCGGAGCATTGCCGGCATAAAATATTTAACGGCTTTTTTGTGATCGACGGAAAGGAGATGCCCGAAACCCTGTTCAGCCTCATTAAAAAAACTTCAAAGGAACATCCCAACAAACTGGTATCGGCTTACAAGGACAACGTGGCCTTCGTGTTGGGGCCGAA
>JAGQVF010000044.1:0-1164 GCA_020438135.1 Bacteroidales bacterium
GGTGAACCCCGTAAAACAACACTTGCAATTCCCCTAACCGAATCACTGAAAGAAGCGTTGAATAATGCGGCCTGGGCTCATTACCAATTGGTGATCAATTCGGCAGAAAATGAACATGTAAAGATTTATTCAACCGATCTCCTTGAATTTAAGATCGTCGGCGACTTTGAATACCTGCTCGAACAATAACAACATGGTGAGAAAAAGTGTACATATCGTTTTTTTGATGTTGGTCATTTCTTCAGGAATGGCGCAGGTTCCGGGGGTAAATCCCTATGTGCCCGAAAACCTCATGAAAACCGATTGGTCGTTTGCAGGTCAGCTTTATTTCACCGAAGCGTCTTCTTCAAATGATCTGTCGAATGAATTTCTGCGGGAAGTGAATCAATCCGGATTTCTTGAAGATGATTTAAAATCGGGGCAGATTGATAAACTCTCAAAGGTTTCCAAAGCCTGCATTCGCCGCGAGATTGGCGGGGATTTATTTTTTCGGAATAATAACCGATTCTGGTTCGCTTCTTTTTCGCATCAATATGTGCTGGATGCCCAACTCGACAGGGATCTGCTAAAACTTCTGCTCAACGGAAATAAACCGTATGCCGGTAAAACCATGATGGTGCCGGGCTCGGAATATTACAGTATTTATTTTAACCAGTTGAAAGCCGGGATTGGTTTTTCGATGCAAATGGGTGAGCTGACCCAAACCTTTTCTGCTTCGATCGGTTTGATCGCAGGACAAAACTATGATGAACTAAAAGTTGAAAATTCTTCTTTTTACACCCATCCCGATGGCGATTACCTCGATGTGAACCTGCATGCTGAAACCCGGTTATCAGATACCTCCTGGGCAAAATTTACCGAAATATCCGGAATGGGTGTGGGAGGCAATCTCTATTATTCTATGTTGAAGGAAAAGAACTTCTTTGTTTCGGCAGAGATCAAAAACCTCGGTTTTATTTCGTGGAACAAAAATCCTTATACCGCCCTGATCGATACAAACATTGTTTTTAACGGCCTGGAGGTGGATACCACAGCAAATGGCAATGATCTTCCCGATGATTTTTCGTTTGATAACCTGCGGCGGATTGCCTTCAAAAATCCTGAATATTCTTCCTTTGCCGCTTCACTTCCATTGCTTTTTGAACTTTCAGGCGGAAAATACCT
>JAGQVF010000044.1:1211-1886 GCA_020438135.1 Bacteroidales bacterium
TACCTGGGAACCAGGCTTTTTTTATATCCCACCCTTCAGGCGGTGTTCGAAGTTGATCTTTTCTGTACCTGGAACCTGTCCGATGCCTTTGCTATTACACCGGTGGTGAATTATAACAGTTTTAATAAAATAAATGCCGGATTGGCTTTGAACCTGCAAGCCGGTGAAAATATAATGCTCATGGCCGGCTCATCCTACCTCAACCGGATGTTTTCTGCTGGTGCTTCTGCCGGAAGCGGTGGATTCATAAAACTGGTTTACATTCGTTAAACAATCGGTTGATCTTCATGTTTAATCTCCAATTATGGGAGAAATTCTTCTTTCTCTTTTCTTTTTTGCGAATTTTGCCCCAAATACAAATGCAGTTATGACATACAATTTCGATGAGATCGTCGACCGAAAAGGAACCTCCTGTGTGAAGTGGGATATTGTGGAAACCTATTTCGGCGGAAAGGATATTTTACCGATGTGGGTAGCCGACATGGATTTTAAAACCCCGGATTTTATTGTTGAAGCCGTTAAGGCAAGAGCATCTCACGAAATTTACGGGTATACGGTACGACCTGAAAGTTATTATACTTCGTTGATCAACTGGATCTCAAAAAAGCATTCGTGGAAAATTGAAAAAGATTGGGTAATCTTCAGTCCTGGCATCGTGCCTGCCGTGAACCTTGC
>JAGQVF010000355.1 GCA_020438135.1 Bacteroidales bacterium
CAATATCAGTCGGGGAGTTTAGCGCTTTACCAGGAAAATGCAATGTGTCTTCAATGACAAATATTGTAAATGATCAGGGTTTTTTAAAATTCTTTTTTTAAAAAAGTTCGAAGGTGCATATGTTCAATCCCTTCAATATTTCCACCTGAAGGTTCATCCATTGTAACTACTATTTTGGGATGGTTATCATTTATCAATAACAAACTCCCAAATTCCCGATCTATAACTTTTTGATCTGAAAGCAAATAGGCACATTGAACATAAATTTTAAAATCTTTGTTCTCCGCAATAAAATCGACTTCTTTATCTCCGACATTCCCAACTGTTATCTTAAATCCCATAACGTGTAAATGATTAAATACAAGGTTCTCGATCATTTTATTGATATGCATAGGTTGGTAACCCAACCAGGCATTCCTTAAACCCAGGTCCTCGAAATAGTACTTTTCATTTACCTCAAAAATTTTCTTTCCCTGAAGATCCGAACGAAGAACTTTAACCAGGTAAAAGGAATTGAGAATATAAGAGATATAATTTGTAATAATGGAAGGTGATATTTTCTGACCCTGAGATTTAAGAAACCTGCTGATACTTGCCGAAGAGAATAAACTACCCGTGTTATCTGCAAGAAAACGGATCAAATTTTCCAACATTACAACATTTCTGATTTGGTGCCTCCTAACCACATCTTTAAGCAATATTGTGGAATTGATATTATTCAAATAATCAAAAATCACCTCCTCATCATCAGGCAGGTTGATCAGGTTTGGGAGTCCTCCATATTTCATAAACCGCATTAAACTATCTTTTGAGTCTTCCAGTTTATGAAATTCAAGAAATTCAATATACGACAAAGTATGTACCCTGAATTCAATATACCTTCCACTCAATTTATCTGTCAATTCACCCGAAAGGAGGTCTGCATTACTTCCAGAGCACCATATGTCCACTAATCCTTCATTCAGCAAGCTCCTGAGGGCTTTTTCAAACTGATTGATCTCCTGTACTTCATCAATAAATAAGAAATTATTTTTCCCGTTAACCAGGTTTTTCTTAACATATTCTGTCAGATCTTTAGCAGTTTGTATGAAATCAAAATCAATTATTTCCTTATCAACAAACAGTATTTCTGCCTGAGGATCTCTTTTCTTAATTTCATCCATCATTTGAAGCATCAGATAACTTTTACCGGTACGTCGCTGCCCTGTAAATACCTTGATCAGGTTGCTGTGGATAAAGGATATCGCCTTAGAAACATAAAAAGGACGTGGAATATATTTCTTTTTCACTTTGTATAGTTTATAAAAAATTTTATACAAATAGATTAAGTATACTTAACACAAACCACAAAAATACAAAATTTATGAAGTATACTTAATGTAAATAATTGTTTCAAAAAATAAAAAATCAATTAAGTTTACCACCGAAAAAACAAGAGGTATGCTCATAAAAATCATCGTTATTTCCCTGTATGCCCTTATGATCATCATCGTAGGATATTTGGGGATGAAAAAAACCAAATCATTTTCCGACTTTTTCCTGGGCGGCGGGAACATTGGACCGTGGATGTCGGCTTTCTCGTACGGCACAGCATATTTCTCGGCGGTTGTGTTTATCGGATTTGCCGGAAAAGTGGGCTGGGGATTCGGATATTCAGGCATGTGGATCGGAGTATTCAATGCGCTGATCGGTGTGTTGGGTGTTTGGGCATTACTTGGCTGGCGGATTAAAAAGATATCGGTTGAATATGGTATTTCCACCATGAGTGAGTTTTTTGAAAAGAGGTACAACAGCCCTTTTCTTAAACTGCTCACCCCAATCGTCATTTTTGTTTTCATGCTCCCCTACTCTGCTGCTGTGTTCATCGGACTTTC
>JAGQVF010000045.1 GCA_020438135.1 Bacteroidales bacterium
ACCTTTTTCAGCAGTTTTCTTTCGCTTTCAAAAGCGAGTTTTTGTACCTCATCCCAGGTAACTTTTTTATCGAGCAAAAGTGCCAGGTCGCGCCTCACCTCGGGGAATTTCGGTAAGGGACTGAAACTGACCGAGGATTGGGAAACCAATCGCATCAAACTTTCCCAATTGATCTCAGCATAAAACACAGGTTGATGGATGTCGAAATCTTTCCGCAATTTATCAGCGATCTCTCCGAGCTTCAGCACGGTTTTATTTTTAGAGTGGTACCGGATCGACTGGTTAAACAAGGGATCTTCTTCATCACTCAGTTGCAGCGACGATTCATCGATTCCGAATTTTTTCAGGAGGTTGAGGCAAATGTTCTTCAGTTGAAAAACATCGGATCGCCCCTGCTCTTTGTACCAGCTTTCAGCACTGTTGTTTCCGGTTAAAAAGAGAGCCAGCATAGGGGCTTCTGCATATTTTTCGGTTACCGGTGCCTCAGGGTTTTGATCATTGATTTTGCTGTAGTGTCTGCCGAATTCGAACAACTTCAGGTTTTCATTTTTGCGATTGATGTTATACAGAATTGTTTCAAGACCGCCGAAAACCAGGGATTGCCGCATCACATTCAGATCTCTGCTCAACGGATTCAGCATCTTCACACTTTCGTTCTCTGAAAAGGCCGGTTGGTTTTCATAGTAGCGGCCCCGAGTCAGCGAGTTGTTCATGATCTCATAAAAACCGTTGTTGCTGAGAAAGGCAGCGGCATCGTTCACCAGCTTTTCGTTATCCGGTTTGGGTTTGTGCGAGACTGCCGAAAGTTGTCGCACAGGGATCTCTACATTGTTGTAACCATAGATCCTTAAGATTTCCTCGATCACGTCTGCCTCGCGCGTTACATCCACGCGGTAGGGCGGAACCGTGAGTGTTAAGCCATTTTCGGTTTCGTTTTCAATTGTAAATTCAAGAAAGCTGAGGATCTTTTTGATGGTATCTTTACCAATGGCTTTCCCGATCAGCCTGTCGATATGATCGTAGCTTACCTTTACCTGCACCGGCTTGTATGGTTCAGGATATACATCCGTAACTTCAGAGGAGATCTTTGCACCTGTAATTTCTTTCATCAAAAGGGCTGCCCGTTTGAGTGCGTAAATTACCTTTTCAGGGTCGATTCCCCGTTCAAAACGAAAACTGGCATCGGTTTGCAGATCATGCCGTTTGGAGGTTTTACGGATATGCACCGGATCGAACCAGGCACTCTCCAAAAAGATTTTCGTGGTTTTTTCTGTAACACCCGATGTGAGACCTCCAAAAACACCGCCGATACACATCCCGTCTTCAGCGTTACAGATCATCAGGTCGTCGGCTGACAGTTTGCGTTCAATTTCATCGAGGGTGACAAAAGGCGTTCCCTCCTCCATTTTTCTGACCACCACTTTTTTTCCTGTGATTTTATCTGCATTGAAGGCATGCAGTGGCTGTCCGGTTTCATGCAGCACATAATTGGTGATATCCACAATGTTGTTGATGGGTCGCAAGCCAATGGCATTCAGGCGGTTTTGCAGCCAACCCGGTGATTCCTTCACTTCAATATTCGTGAGGGTTACACCGGAATATCGCGGGCAGGCTTCCGGATTTTTGATCTCTACAGGGATTTCCAGGTCCTTGTTGTCGGGTGTAAAATCTTCAACCGAAGGGATCAATAAATTTCCTGTTTCTTTTATGTCGTTGATGTAGTTCTGTGTATCCAGAACTGCCTTGATATCCCTTGCCACACCGATATGCGACATAGCATCCGTACGGTTGGGGGTAAGTCCGATTTCGTAAACAATATCGTTTTCGATGTTGAAATATTCAGAAGCAGGCGTACCTGGTTTTACATTTTCATCGAGAACCATGATACCGTCATGCGATTCTCCAAGGCCGATCTCATCCTCAGCACAGATCATCCCTTCGGAAACTTCACCCCGGATTTTTGTTTTTTTGATCTCGAAAGAATCTTCACCGCTATAGAGTGTTGTCCCGACGGTAGCAACCACCACTTTTTGTCCGGAAGCCACATTGGGCGCTCCGCAAACGATATGTAGCGGCTCACTTTTCCCGACGTTTACGGTCGTTACACTAAGCCGATCGGCATCGGGGTGTTTTACGCAGGTAAGAACCTCGCCTGTTATCAAACCTTCAAGTCCCCCCTTGATCGACTGCCATTTTTCCATCGATTCAACTTCGAGACCGCAGTCGGTAAGCAAGAGAGAAAGTTCATCGGGTGATAAATCAAAATTGAGATATTGTTTTAACCAGTTGTATGAAATCTTCATGATTATTAAGTCATTAATAGAACCGGCAAAGGTAAGTTTTTAAGAAAAAAGATATACCATTTTTTCTGCTACCGGCTGATTTATCCTATTCTCACAACTACCGGTTTTGAAGAGACAGTTTTGGTTTCGGTCTGCCTGAATAAACTAACTCATACCTGTATTAAATTTGCCTGCTATCCAACGGTTTTATCAATGATGTTGTCTATCTGCATATATTTGTATTACAAATTGTTAATAAAAACAAGAATTATGATCAGGTCTGTATTTATCACAGTGGGTTTAATCACTGCATTTCAAGTCGCATTATCACAACATCAAAACATACAACTTCCGCTCTCCGGATCAAGTTATCAACCTGAGGAACCTTGCATTTATGTAAATCCTAAAAATACCGATCAGTTGATGGCCGGGGCCAACATCAACAGTGTGTATGTGTCGAACGATGGTGGATCAACATGGGATGGTGATGTGCTGGTGTCACCGACAAATGGTGTTTGGGGCGACCCGGTTACGATAGTTGATACCGCGGGAAACTGGTTTTTCTTTCACCTGGCATATCCACCTGCCGGCAACTGGATTGACAGGATCGTTTGCCAGAAATCGACCGATGGCGGCATCAGTTGGAACGATGGATCATATATGGGCCTGAACGGTACCAAAGCACAAGACAAACAATGGGCTGTGGTCGACCGGACAAACAACACGGTATATGTTACATGGACCCAGTTCGACGATTATGGCAGTACAAACCCCGACGATAAAAGTTCAATCCTTTTTTCAAAATCAACAGATGAAGGTGAATCGTGGACCCCGGCAATGAAGATCAATGAGGTTGATGGAGATTGTATCGATAGCGACAACACTGTCGAAGGGGCAGTTCCGGCAGTTGGTCCCAACGGAGAAGTGTATGTTTCATGGGCAGGACCTGAAGGTCTGGTTTTTGACCGGTCGACGAATGGCGGAGAAACCTGGCTGGATGAAGATATTTTTGTTTCTGATTTTCCGGGAGGTTGGGATTATGATATTCCGGGTATTAGCCGATGTAATGGTTTACCTATTACGGTTTGCGATCTGAGTGGCGGTTCGTATCATGGAAATATATACATCAACTGGAGCGACCAGCGAAATGGAACGGATGACACAGATGTCTGGCTTGTGAAATCAACCGATGGCGGTGATACCTGGAGTGAACCTGTGAGAGTTAACGATGATCCGGACGGCAAACAGCAGTTTTTTACGTGGATGGCGATCGATCAGGCTACAGGTTATCTGTGGTTTGTTTTTTACGATCGTAGAAATTATGATGACAACAATACGGATGTTTACATGGCAGTTTCGACTGATGGTGGCGAATCATTTATAAATTTTAAAGTCAGTGAAGAACCCTTTTTACCCAATTCGGGTATTTTCTTTGGAGATTATAATTGTGTTTCAGCACATGATCATGTAATCCGGCCTATCTGGACAAGGATGGTTGGTAACACCCTCAGGGTATGGACAGCCATTGTTGATCCTGAAGCAGTGTTGATCAGTGATGTTACTGAAAATGATAAAAAACCCGTTGCCATGCTTGAGCCAAATTATCCCAATCCATTCAATGAATCAACTGCTATTGCCTTCAAACTGACCAAACCCGGACATGTGACTTTAACTGTTTACGATATATTTGGAAAAGAAGTCGCAAGGCTGATCGACAACGAATACCGGAACTTTGGAAAATATATTGAGGATTTCGATACGAGTGGTCATAACCTTGCCCCCGGTGTTTATTCATTTGTTCTTACCGGTGACGGTTTAAGCTTACGGCGAAAAATGCTCCTTGTTAAATAAATGCCTCGGATGGGAACTGAAACTGAAAGAAAATATCTGGTGACTTCGGGGGATTACCCTAAGCAACATCCCGTTAAAATAACACAAGGATTTATCAGCACGGATAAATCGAAAGTTGTCAGGGTTCGGCTCACGGAGAATAAAGCCACACTTACCATCAAGTCAGGAAATCATTCGTTAATGAGGAAAGAATTTGAGTACGATATTCCCGTTGAAGATGCCAGGATACTTCTTGCAGAAATTTGTATCAAGCCGGTCATAGAAAAAACAAGATATACCATAAATTTGGCTGACCTTACCTGGGAAATCGACTTTTTCCACGGACTCAATGAAGGTTTGGTAATCGCGGAGGTGGAACTGCAGGATACAGGGCAGGCTATTCAACTTCCTGATTGGGTTGGACAGGAGGTGACAGGCGATCCGAAGTACTACAACGCAAATCTTGTAAAAATGCCTTATTCGCTTTGGTGATGGTTTTCGTGTTAAAATTCTGTTAAACCGAAGGCTTTGCGAAAGAAATGAAACCATTTGCACATAATTTTGTTTAACTGACAGAGAATTTGGTCGAACAATGAGAAAACTTTTTACTTCAATTGCATTATTGACGTGTTTTACACTCTTTGCCCAGGATAATAATTTTATCGTTAAGGAAGGTGGGTTGTGGAGCACTGTTGAGGTACATTGTATGCCAAATGGAAACAACTATTCTACATACTACACCAAATTTGAGGGCGATACTGTTGTTGAAGGAACTGATTATACCATAGCATGGATCAGCAACGATGAACTGCAGAGTGAATGGAATATTTATGGTTTTATCCGGGAAGATGAGAACCATGCTGTGTATGTGAGACCTCCTGATTACATCGAAAGTAAAATTTATGATTTTGGTGTGGCTGTTGGTGATAGTATTACAGCCAGAAATGTATACCTGAATTCCGATACGCTTCATTTCGTTGTTGAACAAATTGACTCCGTGATGATGCTTGATCGCTACAGAAAACGTATCGTTTTGTATGAATATATGAATCAAAAGGAGGAAATCTGGATTGAAGGCGTTGGTAGTTTGTACGGCATCATGAATAGTTGTAACAATTCTTACGGTGCAGTTTGTGGCGGATATGAATCCCTTTGTTATGAGGAAGATGGTGAACTTGTTTACCACAACGAAAACTTTCCTGCCTGCTTCTATTCAGTAACTGTTGGAGAGACGGAACAATTCGTTATTCAGGACCTACCCATTTTCCCCAATCCTGCGAAGGACCTTGTTACGATCGATCTTACTTCGGTAAATAGCTCTTCAAATAGTTTTGATGTGGAATTCCTGACGATTACCGGTGAAAAAATTATGGTAAAAAAACTTGCAAAAAACAAAAATGTTATATATTTGCATTCACTTAAAAGAGGATTATATTTCATAAAGATTTTAGATAAAGAGAATTCGTTTCCAAGATATAGACTATTAGTTGATTAATTTTTTCATAATTCGATTCTTTTGGGTTTGGCGGGGTCCGCAATCGCGGACTCCGTTTTTTTATGGCCCCGCCCAACATTTCAACTGAATCTAATTCAGTATTTTTGCCTATAAATTTGCCACTACATGAATTCAGAACCTGCGAAGACTTATCAGTCGAACATTGATGTTTATACCGAAAAAGCAGAAAAACTGAGTAAAATAACAAGACGTATTTCTGTTCTCAGACTTTTTATATTTATCACTTCCGTAATGTTGGTTTATTTGTTTGCTGTTCAGGATAATGCGGTTGGGATTGTTGGATCACTGGTGATTGGCATTGCTCTTTTTGTATACCTGATCAAGCGACATTCGGCTGTGATCCATGAAAAAAAACTGGCTGCTGCATTGCTTAAAATCAATGAGCAGGAAAACAATGCATTAAAACATGAATTTCAGCAATTTGATTCCGGGGTTTCCTTTATCGATCATAGTCACCGCTATGCATCCGACCTGGACCTTTTCGGTGAAGGGTCGTTGTTTCAATACCTTAATCGGGCATCTACGGTTAGTGGAAGTAAAACCCTTGCACAATTGTTATGTAACCCGCTTTTGAATAAAGATGAGATTAAAAGAAATCAAAGATCGGTAACAGAATTAAAAGATAAATTGTCTTTTCGACAAAAGCTGGGTAGTATCGGACTCGTATACACCGAAGAAGAGACTGATGATAAAAAGATCAGGGAATGGGCGGTTTTACCACCGGAATTCGGAAGCATAATCTATAAGATCCTGGCTGTTGCGATTCCTCTGCTTACATTCGGAATGATCGCCTTGTTATCGCTATCACTTATTACGATTCAACTATTTTTTTTATGGCTGGTTGTGCCCTGGGGTATCGCCGGTTTTTCTACTACCAAAACCAACCGCCGGCACGAGATGGTGAGCAACACCACTGAGTTACTTAATAAATATGCGTGGCTTTTACAGGTGATTGAAAGCCAAACTTTCGAAACAGAAAAGCTGAAGGACCTTTCAAAACGACTGTATATTAAAAATACTTCAGCCGGACAAAGCATACATAAACTAAAATCAATTCTTACAGCTTTGGATAACCGGTTAAATTTTGTCTCGTGGGGTGTGCTAAATGGATTGTTTCTCTGGGATATTTTGCAGATGATCCGGTTGGAAAGCTGGCAAAAAATTCATCGTGAAAAAATCAGCGATTGGTTTGATGTGATCAGTGAAATGGATGTACTTTGCAGTTTTGCCAATTTCGCATATAATAACCCGGAAGCTGTAATCCCTGAGATCGACGACGAAGTTGATCATATCGATGCCGTGGAGTTGGGGCATCCGTTGATTCCTGGCAATGTTCGGGTAAACAACGATTTTCGTATTGCTCCCGGTGAATTTATGATCATCACCGGTGCAAATATGGCCGGTAAAAGTACCTATCTCAGAACCATCGGTGCCAGCCTGATCCTGGCGATGTGCGGCGCTCCTGTGATTGCCGGTCAGTTTAGTTTTAAACCCATCGATCTGCATACAAGTATTCGTACCACCGATTCACTTTTTAAAAATGAGTCGTACTTCTACGCCGAACTGAAACGGTTGGGCAAGATCATCGGGGAATTACGCAGCGGGAAAAAGATGTTCATCATCCTGGATGAGATTCTGAAAGGCACAAATTCAAAAGATAAACACAAAGGTTCGGAAGCCCTGCTGAAACAGTTTATTTCGCTCAATACCTCAGGGATCGTTGCTACACATGATGTTTCGCTGGGTGTGCTGGAGTCTCAGTTTCCGAAGCATATCCGTAACAGGTGTTTTGAGGTTGATATCGATGGAAATGAACTTTCGTTTGATTATAAGATCAGGGATGGAGTTTCACAAAATATGAATGCCACGCTGTTGATGAAAAAAATGGGAATAACAATTTAATCTTCCTCCTGATATGCCGGAAGTTTTATGGTAAATATGGTGCCTTTTCCTTCTTCCGATTCAAATGAGATTGATCCGTTTGCATTTTCGATGATGTTTTTTACCATGGCCAAACCGAGCCCCATACCGCCGGTTTTTGTAGTAAAATTCGGATAAAAAACTTTCTCTCTTTGTTCGTTCGGGATTCCCATTCCGTTGTCGCTAAAAATGATAATATGTTCGTTTTCACCGGCTTCAATGGCAATTGAAATGTTACCGGAAGCCGGATTATTGATTGCCTGGATTGAATTTTTTATCAGGTTATTAAATACCCTGAGCATTTGCTCTTTATCGGCCAAAACATAGGCGGGATCTTTTCGGAAGGTAAAAGTTGTCTCTGTTGTATCTTCATACAGCGAGACCGAACTGGAGATTATTTCTGCTAAATTTAATACCCTGAAATTAGAGCGGGGCATCTTTGCAAAATCAGAAAATTCGGAAGCAATGATCGAAAGTGAGTCTATTTGTTCAACAATCGTTTTTGAAAATCTTTTCAGCCGTTCGTCCCAGTCGGGTTTTTTTTCATCCCATGCTTTCTGCAGATATTGCACGCTGAGTTTCATAGGTGTGAGTGGATTTTTGATTTCGTGGGCAATTTGCCGTGCCATCTCACGCCAGGCACTTTCACGCTCAGATTTTGCCAGTAATTCTGCACTTCGGGCCAGTTCATCCACTTTGCGATTGTACTCCTGCACAAGACTTCCTATTTCATCTTCTTTTGACCATTCAATTTTTTCGTCTGTATGTCCGAGTTTTAAGCTCCGGATCTTTTCCCGTAACATCTGTATCGGTCGGGTGATGTAATTTGAAATCAGCAAAATGATAAAAATGGCCAGTGCTATCAAAATCACGTAGATATTGATATAAGCCACCAGAAAAGCTGAAATCTCATTGGTTAGCTCTTCCTGCCTTGCAAAATAAGGAAGGTTGAGATACGCGATCACTTTGTTATCGATGTTTCGGAAAGGAATGTATGCGGATAGATATTTATAATCGCCTATTTGTTCGTTGTGTATCAGAAGCGATTTCTGATAATTGTTTAATTCGATAAAGGCCTGTGGATCCATCCTGGTGGAGATCAGCCCTTTGTTAAATATCTCCGGCCGCGAAGTTGCAAGAAGCGTTCCGTTTAGATCATACAGATTTAAGTCGGTGAAAAAAACAAGTGAGAATTTGTAGAGAAGTTCTGATAGGTACAATTCCATATCGGACGTTAATTGTTCTTCAGAAGCGAGTTTATGTTCGATTTCGATCAGCGTTGAATGGGCTTTTTCGCTAAGGATAGTGTAGTTTTTATTGTTGTTGAGTGATATAATATAAAAAAGACTTGCAGTGCCTACAAACAGAAAAGAAAATATGATCAAAACGGTTACAGATAACTGAATCCGTCCTTTCAATCCCAGCTTGCTGATGTTGAATTTTAAAGGACTGCGTAAGATGATAAAGATCAGTACAGCAATTATTCCGTAAAAAATTGAAATATAAGAAAAGGGTGCAGCGATTTCGAGGGTTCCTTCGTTTTCTACGCTTAAAATTATGGCAGATCCTTTTCGGTCGGGAATGATCAGGTGATTAAATCCATTTTGATCAAAGAATTGAAAACCCTCAGCAGGTCTTGGATAATTGTCTAAAAACAACGAATAATAATATTTCCCATACCGGTAAACAAGTTCGTTGTTTTCATACCGGGCATAGGAATATTCCGACCAATTAACCTGGTCAATTTCCTTTTTATCCACAAGAAGCTCCGGGTATCCCAATCCTTTGGGGGTGTTTTTAGGGAATAGTTCAATAAAAATCCGTATATCGCTCCTGGCAGAATCGGGTTGAACCACAGCAATATAATTGTCGTCGGAAAATTCATAATCGATAAAAAACAGGTTGTTGCATTCAGTGGGTTGGCCATATTCTTCAATAATGCCTGAAAAATATTCAAAACAACCCACCATATAGTCATCAGGCTGAAGATTGAGCACCTCTGACGAATCACAAACTGTGATCAGAATGTCGTATTTCCCCTGAAATGTGCTTAAGTGGTTTATCTTGATATAATCACTGAAAAGCTGAAGATCATCTTCGGTTTCAAAGGGATAAGTGTTTTTGACATCCTGCACCTCCGGGTCTGTTTTAATTTGTTTTATCAGGTTTACGAAACCATATTCCGCAATCAGATCACGTTGTTCGGCCAGCTTAGAAGCAGTAAGTTTTCTGTTTTCCTTCTCCTTGATCTTATTACTGTTATGAAGGATTACAGTTGTGAAAAATGAAAACAGAAAAATGAAAAACAGGGTGGAAGAAAATTTTATATCATACGAACCCGAATGGGAAATAAATAAAAATGACACAATATAAACAGGAAATACCAGTGAGAGCAGTAAATTGCTACGTAAATAGAAATCGAAGATAAAAATAATGATAAGCAAGGGCAGGATCAGAAAAAGGGACCTTCGTGAGATGATTCTTTGCCGCGATAAAAAAAGATTTAATCTGTAAGTAAGGAAGAAAAAGATAAACACCGATAAACCCATGCACAAAAATCCAAGGATGCTGAATACATTGATCATGTAAATATGGTTCAGGTTATAGGAAATGCCTGAATTAATAACGATGTTTTCGAGCAAAGTTCCTAAACCGGCATAGAGAAAATAGTTGTATAGCAAAACTAATATGCCAGTCAGGATAAACCTGGCGGTACGCAATTGTGCATTTCTCAATGATAAACTGAACCATTGATGTATTGCGAAAGCGACAGCTAACAGAGTAATGAGATTCAGCAACAGGTCTCCCAATGATGGGAGGTATTCTGAAACAGCAAAATATTCCGGTGAAAATAATTGTGTGTTGTATAGGGCTAACGGAAACTCAAAGTGAAAAAGCAACCACCGCAAAAGCAATAAATCTGCGATAAACGCGATTAGCATCCATACATTTCCGGCGGATTTCGGCAACAGATTTTTATAAATAGTGAAGATAAAGGCAAGCAAAAAGATATAGGCGAAAATAAAAAGAGCCGGAGACAATAAATTGGCCAGATTTTGTTGCTCGATAACATCCGGTATTGATAAAGCCAGTAAAAAATTACCATCTTGATCGAATACATTGTTTTCAGCCTCTACATTTGAAACATTTATTTCAGAGCTCAAATCAAATGTACCTGAAAAATCATTTTGCAAGTGATCGTTTTGGTACGGATAATTGTTTTTGATTTTGATCAATCCCAAAATCATGAAGCTGCCAAGGGTATCTTCCCTGATATCGTACCAGCCGTTGTCGAGGTATTTTGCGGGCGAAATTAAATTTGTGTCGGAAACGATATCTGGAATGGGAACGTGATTGTCTGACCAGTAAATTAGACTATCCTCAGCAAACACCAAAAATGAAAACTGATCAGATTGTCCGATTTGGTTTTTGACAAGTGAGTCGATCATCGAAAAATCTTCCGTTCGGGAAAGTGTATTTTTAATTTTTACCAATATCTGATCCGTATTTTTTTCTAGCTTATTTATTCTCTGTTGGATTTTTTTTGTGATCTGAATTTTGTCGGGATTTGATGTTGAAAATGAATTTACCAAATAGGCCCCTGAAGATGCTAATAGGAGCATAACAAAGAGTAAAATACTTTTGGTGTTGAAAATCAGGTGAATAGCTGATTTGTCATTCATAATCAATTGATATATAGTTAAATAAGAATAATGAGCTAGAAGCTCTCTGATGCAAGATCTGTGCCCGGTTGAACTACTTGATCAAAAAGTGCCGGGAACCTTGTAAAACGGCTAAAATTAGCCAATTTTATGTTTCAGGACATAGATGAGGGAGGAATAATTTTTATTTGCAAAAGATGCGTTCAAATTGGAAATAAAACCATTAAGGAATGCCTTTAAAAGATTTGATTTTCCGGTTTTATATTTTTCACTGAGCAGACTTACATAATAGGAATCAAATTTCATCGGATAGATTTTGATAATATTGAATCCATGTTGGTTCGCCAGATTTTTGATGTCTTCTTTTCTGAAATGAAAAAGATGCCGTGGAAGGTCATAAGCTGCCCAGAATTTTTTATAAATGGCTGCATCCATCGAAGCCGGGTTGGGAACTGCAATGATAAGAATACCGGATTGATGTAACAATTTCTTAAGCTGTTTCATCCGGTTTTGTAAATCGCTTACATGTTCCAATACATGCCACATCGTGATCACCTCAAACTTCGTTTCCTGAAATTTTTCGAGATGTTCTTCCGGATAAACGGTCAATCCATGTTTTTCCTGTCCAAATTTCCGTGCCTCCGGATTGGGTTCAATGCCCGAAACTTCGAAACCCGATTGTTGCATGGTAAATAAAAATTCACCGGTGCCGCAACCGATATCCAGCACCTTGCCTTCAGGTATGTACTTTGTGATAAGCTGCACTTTTTTACCCAGGGTGTAATTTCTAACCAATTGATAAAGTTTGCTCACGGTACCGGTTTTGGTATTGGAATGTGAAATATATTCCTTCGAGTCATAATAAGCCGGTAGGTCTACATCTTTGGGGCGCGGATTCGTAAAAAGGAAACCACAATCGCTGCATTGGTTAATCGAAAATGGTTTTTTGCTCAAAAAATAATCTGAACTTTCGAGAAACTTATTTTGATGTTTACTGCTACAAACGGGGCATTCAGAAATGGTTATGAGTTGATGTTCCACGTGAAACTAATTTATCTTCCGAGGTAAACGGTTAATACTGATATATCCGCTGGAGAAACTCCCGATATCCGCGATGCCTGTCCAATGGTTGAAGGTTTTATTTTACTAAGCTTTTCCCTTGCTTCGTACGACAGTGCAGGAAGCTTAAAATAGTCGAAATCATCATGAAGTCGCAGATCTTCGAGTTTGTCGAGTTTAGCGGCTAATTCCACCTCTTTATCTATATAACCTCCATACTTAATCCTTATTTCGACTTCTTCCAGGCATTCTTCAATGTTATTTGTTTGCAATTCATCAACAAAGTCAGAAAATCCGGCAATATGTTCTTTTATAGAAGCAATTTTTAGCTGTGGCCTGGTCAGCAAAGAAGCCAGTTTCACCTTCTGTGATAACCGGGAGGTGTTGTTGGCTTGAAGCATCGTTTCTGCCGCTTCGGGCGTGATGCTTGTCCTTTCAAGGTAATCCCTTATTTTATCAACGATTTCCAATTTATGAATAACCCGGTTGTTGCGTTCTTCGGTTGCAAGTCCGATGCTGTGCGACAATTGTGTTAACCGTATATCTGCATTGTTTTGCCGTAATAAAATCCTGTATTCTGCTCTAGAAGTAAACATTCTATAAGGTTCATCCACCCCTTTGGTGATCAGATCGTCGATTAAAACACCAATATAGGCATCTGCTCTGGAAAGAATAAAAGGATCTTGCTTTCTGAGTTTTAAGTGCGCATTAATGCCGGCCATGATTCCTTGTGCTGCAGCTTCTTCATACCCGGTCGTTCCGTTTATTTGCCCGGCAAAATAGAGATTTTCCACCAACTTGGTTTCAAGTGTGTTTTTGAGTTGTATAGGTGGAAAAAAGTCATATTCGATGGCATATCCCGGTCGGAATATTCTTGCATTTTCGAAACCATCTATCTTACGTAATGCCTCAAATTGTACATGGTCAGGTAGGGAGGAGGAGAACCCATTTATGTAATATTCTATCGTGTTCCAGCCCTCTGGTTCTACAAATAGCTGGTGCCTTGACTTATCTGAAAAACGATCGATCTTGTCTTCAATCGATGGACAATAACGGGGTCCGATCCCACCAATTCTACCATTGAACATAGGCGATTCATCGAACCCGGTTCGTAATACATCATGTACCTCCTGACTTGTGTAAGCCAGGTAACAACTCCGCTGTTTCTCAAGTGGTTTTGTATCCGTAAAACTAAATTTACCGGGGATCTCATCACCGGGTTGTTCTTCAAGTTTAGAGAAATCAATGGTTCTTCCATCCACTCTGACGGGCGTTCCGGTTTTCATACGATCACTTTGAAAACCAAGTTTTACAAGCTCAGCTGTTATTCCTGTTGAAGCGCGTTCGCCCATTCGTCCGCCTCCGAATTGTTTGGTTCCGATATGGATCACACCATTTAAAAATGTTCCGTTCGTAAGAATGACAGCATCTGCAAAAATGTTTTGTCCCATACCGGTTTTCACACCAACCACTTTATTGGAGTCGATGATCAGTCCGGTAACCATATCCTGCCAAAAGTCGAGGTTGGGCGTGTTTTCGAGCATGTGTCTCCATTCCATCGAAAAGAGCATGCGATCGCTCTGGGCCCGTGGGCTCCACATTGCCGGACCTTTTGATTTGTTGAGCATCCGGAATTGGATCATGGTTTTATCCGTAACAATGCCTGAATATCCTCCCAGTGCATCAATTTCACGAACGATCTGACCTTTGGCAATTCCACCCATTGCCGGATTACACGACATCTGGGCAATGTTGGCCATGTTCATCGTAACCAATAGAACCGATGAACCCATATTCGCTGCTGCAGCTGCTGCCTCACTGCCTGAATGACCGGCACCTACAACAATTATGTCGTATTTTTTAAACATAAAAAATTCAAAATGTTTCACGTGAAACTACCCGATGTTCAATTGAAAAAATCGGGCTGCAAAGATAGGTAATAATCCTCCTTTTCACGCATCACCTTTATTTCGTTTTTTGCTTTATCGTGATAGCCACAAAGGTGCAAAACCCCATGAACCATCACTCTGTGTAGCTCATTAACAAAAGAAACTCCGTATTGTTTGGCGTTTTCTTTTACCCTTTCGATGCTGATGAAGATATCGCCATCCATTTGTTCCGGGTTTTCGCTTTGATCAAACGTAATAATATCGGTGAGCGTATCGTGTTGAAGGTATTTAACATTGAGATCATGGAGGTATGAATCGTCGCAAAAAATAAAGTTGATCTCTCCTCGTGAGGTGTTTTCTGATAAAAAAACAGCATCAATCCACTTTCTGATTTTAAGTTTATGCCTGAGCCTAAACCGGATATTCTCCTCAAAAAAGTGAATTGATGCCTTTTTCAAGACTTATGGAAATTAGTTGCTTTCGATGGTGTTGGGTGAACTGTATTCCCTGAACTTCTCCAGCCTGTCAACAGATGTCTCTATGTTGATGCTGGTAGTCTTAAAACCCAGTCCGATCTCGTTTCCCTTCTCATTAAAGTTAACATTATCGGTGAGTGATTTGATCAGGAAAAGTCCCCTACCCGGGAACACCTTTTCTTTGCCATCGTCGGTAATTTCTGGGATGGCTTTATAATCAAACCCTTCTCCTTCATCGGTGATCGTAAAATTAACACCTGAAGAAGATTTAAGATATTCAACCGTAATTGATTTATCTGGATTGTTTTTATTTCCGTGTGTCATTGCATTATTGAAGGCTTCCGTAACAGAAACCGTAATGCAGCCGAGGTAGTTGTGATTCAGATTGTTTGAATCGCAAACCTCTTCAATCAGTAATTCAAGCTGGTGGATGCTTTCCTCTACCGATTTGAGTTTTAGAATTTTGTGTTCTTTTTTCATTGTTCTAATAATTCTTCGAAATTAAAAAAGTACTGGTTCACTTTATTTTTGTAAAATGGCTTTAATGAAGGGGGCACTGTTTCCAATAACTCTACTTCATTAAATCGTACCTTTTTATACTTGAATATTTCGTCAGGGTTACGGTTGGGTTGATTTTTTGCTTCCGATGATTCCCTTTTTTCTTCCTTTTCCCGCTCCATCTCGGCTTTCTCTGATTTCAACAAGCGGGTTAAAATATTTTTCTGACGCATCAACGTCTCATTGGTAATCATTTTGTTAACCACGTCGGTCTCTGTTTTTTCCATCTCCTGCATCAATTGTTTCAGTTCTTTACTGTTGCCAAAGTTACCCTCTTTTTCCATTTGATCAGCAAGTTTTCGTAATTCGTTACGGATGTATTCCTGTTGGGCCGCTGTTCGTGCTAATTGCTCACTCATGCCCTGTCCATTGCTATTCTTCTGACCGTCTTTCTGCTTCCCCATTTGTTGTTGGCCTGACTTCATTTGTTCCATCTGCTGGTTAAGCTGTTCCTGCAATTGCCGGAGTGATTTAATTGAAGATTTTTCTCCACCACCCGGTTTGGATTGTCCGGGATTTTTACAGCTTCCTCCTTTTGACTGCATCGACATGGCCTGCATCATTTGATTAAGGGTTTCTGAAAGCATGAGCGCCAGGTTATTTACTGAGGTCATTACGAATTGCTGCCTTGAAGCCGCCTCTTTGGGTCTTCTGTTATTTAGAAAATCAATTGACTTTTCGATGTTGCTGTTGATATCATTTACCTCTTTGCTGATAAAAGGTTCTATCATGATGTTCCTTTTCGCAAGCGCTGTAAGCGAATCTTTCACCATGTCAAGGTCATCTGCCAGGTTGTTTTGCTCCTGTATGAGTCCGGTATATTGAGGATCGTTTATGTTGACCTCCCCTACCCTATCCATCAGGTTTTCCTGGTCGAAAGATATCTGGATCAAATTTTCAAGAATATCACGCAGCGCACCAATATCCTCTCCCATTCCCTGCTCGATCATTTGCTGTTGCATTTGCTCGAGTTGCTGGGCCATCTGCTGCATCTTCTCAGAGGCTTTCTTTTGCGACTGAGAAGCCTTTTTTTCTTTGTTTTGTTGTAAATTTTCCTCGCTGTTCTGCATCTCCTCACTTACTTCTTCCTGCTGTTGTTCCATCTTATCAAACTCATTGGACTCTTCAAGCTCCTGATTCATTTCATCAAGCTTTTCAAGGTCGTCTTTTAACTGTTCGAATTCTTCCTTCAGCTTTTGTTGTTCTTCCAACAGGTCGCTATTTTCTTTATTTTTATCTGCTGTTTCTTCGCTCAGTTTTTCCTGTTTTTCCGCCAGCTCATTCAGTTTGTCAATGGTTTCATCCAGCTTTTGTTCAAATTCAAGTTGTTTAAAAAGCTCAAGATTCCGATCCAGCATCTCTTCCAACTCTTCGTTCGAGAACTTCATCTCATCCAGCATTTTATTGATCTCTTCCTTATCCATCTGCTCCATCATTTCCTCGATCTTTTCAAAAAGTTCTTTGAATTCTTCGTCTTGCATGAGATTTTCAAATAGCTCTTCCAGCTTCTTTTGTTTTTCTAAAATCTGCTCGTCAATTTGTTTGTATTGTTGTTCCTTAAGCGATTTCTCAATATTTTCTTCCTTGATCTGCTCCATCTTCTGCTGGAGATTCTTTTGTTTTTCGAGCAGTTGTTTTACTTGTTCCTTATCTTCCCAGTTCAGCTCCTTTTTATCGATCAATTCCTTTGAAACTTTGTCAATATCTTTCTGAAGTTCCTTCACTTCCTTCATCGTTTCATCCAGTTTGTCCTTGATCTCCTCATTACTTTGTTCTTTTGATTCCTCAATTTCGCGCAACGTCGGAACTTCATAGCTCATAAATTGTGAGCGGGTTGATTTACTGCCGTTCACACCGTCATTATCCCACACTTCAAAATAGTATTCAATCATATCTCCGGGATCCAGATCAAGCGAAGTCAGATCAAAATAGTGATAATATTGTTGCGGATTAACACCCCTCGTCATAGCAAGTGTATCGGCATAACGGGTATCCTTATTATTATTTAAAACATTGAATGTTAACAGATTGAATCCATAATCATCCTTGACTGTCCCTTTGAAATAAAGTCGTGTATCGTAAATACTGTCCTGATATTCGTCCACCACTATTACCGGATAAAGATCCGGGATAACCTGTAAGGTATAGTTCAGTGAGTCTCTGTTTTCCAGATACTTATTGGCTGATTTAATGGTGTATTCTGCACTTTTGTAAAACCGGTCTTCATAAGTGTAGAAGGCCGCTTTATTTTGCGAAATGCTTTCTGTACGTTCAGGGAAAATAAGATTGATTATATCTGTATTTCGTGCTGCAAAACGCCAGCTTACAAGTGTTCCTTCCGGAATCATCAGGTCGCCGTTGTTGTTGATCGTCTCATCTTTTTTACCTGTATAGGCAGGATAATCGAGCGATATGTCAAAATCGAGGATGACCGGTTCCGGCAGAACTTTGAGTCGGTAGGTTTCTGATTTATACTGATCAGTGAGGATGTTGAATGAAATGTCGTCCTGCACATTCACAAATCTAAAATTTAACCTCGCATTTGATTCCTTCACCGGTTTGAGTGAATTGTTATTTTCAGTTTGAACGATCACATTGGCGGGGAACTCCTCCCCTTCCAGTTCTACTTTTAATATGAAGTCATCATTTTGGATCGCCTCCAGCTTATCATTTTGGATCGAAATTTTATAAGGAAGCGGTTTCTCGAAGTGGCTGGAGTAATTCACCAGTCGGTTCGAAGGTTCTGTGATCATGGCCGGTGCCACGACGATGATCCCGGCAAGGATCAACAGTGGAATGACCGGATACTTCAAATATTTTGTATTGATCCTGAAATCGATGGCCGATTGAAAAGGCACCGGTTTCAATTCATTGATCTTCTGACTGATGCCCGCTTCGAGCAGATCGCTTTTTTGTTTCTGCTCATCCGACAGCTTTTTCAGTTGAAGCGTGTTCAGTAATTTATCGCTAACCTCCGGAAAATGTTTCCCGATGATCGATGCCGCCTGTTCATGCGAAATGCGCTTACCGATTCTGATCAGTTTTGAAACAGGTATGAAAATAAAGCGAACCAGCACAAAAATGGTAATTGTCCCAAAAGCAATAACCAGCCCGGTTCTAACACCACTGTTGAAATTACCGAAATATTCAGCCAGGTTGATGATGAGGAAAAATGCAAGCAGCAAGGCAATGCCGTAAATGGCTCCGCGGATCAACAGGTTTTTGTAATATTTCCTGATGAAGCGGTCAAGTTTGCTGATTAATATGTAATATTGATCGTTCAAATCGAGTTTTTAAGTGTAGTAAAACGCTAACAAATAACGGGTTATTTTGTTTTTTGCAAATATAGCCCTATTGCTTTACATACCGTTACGAATCAACTTTTAAAAAGATGAGGTATCCAATCACCACGATTTTAAGCATCCTCTTTTGTACATTCACTCTTTCAGGAGTTACACAGGAACCTGACTTATTTCATAGGGATCATCTCTGTTCTCATGCTAAATCTCTGAAGAACAAAGTAGGTAAAGTTTTGAATTACGAGTCTTCCCAATTGCTCGACCAGTATAATGTTGGTTTTTATCATCTCGATCTGGAGGTGGAAGATACCACCACTTTTGTTCGTGGAAATGTGACTATCAGGGCAAAGTCGAAAGTGGCTTCTTTGAACACCTTTGTGATTGAACTGATTGACGAAATGAATGTCGATTCTCTTCTTTTCAACGGCTCATCCACCACTTTCATCCATACTGCTGATCAATTGTTCGTTACCCTTTCGAATCCTCCCCAAATGAACGAGTCATTCACCTGCCAGATTTTTTATGAGGGATTTCCCCCTGAAGGTGGCTTTTTTAACGGAGTCAGTATCGATACCAGCGAACAATGGAACAAATCGGTGGTTTGGTCGCTGAGTGAACCGTTTAATGCCAGGCAATGGTTTCCGGTGAAGCAGGTGTTGGATGACAAGGCGGATTCGGTTTGGGTTTTTTTAACTACTTCCTATGATAACAAAGCCGGTTCGGTAGGTTTGCTTACGGCTGAAGTTCCTTTGCCTGACAACCGGGTCAGGTTCGAGTGGAAGTCCTCTTACCCCATTGCCTATTACCTGATCTCATTTACGGTATCTGAATACCTCGATTATTCGATCTATGCCAAACCGGCCAACATGAATGGCGATTCGTTGCTTATCCAGAATTTCATTTATAATACGCCGGGATGCCTTGAAAATATTAAAGCAGGAGTGGATCGTACTGTCGATTTCATGGAACTTTTCACCGAAAAGTATTCCCCATATCCTTTTCAGAACGAAAAATACGGCCATTGCCAGGCGGAGATAAAAGGGGGTATGGAACACCAAACCATGACTACATTGAACTCCTTTGGTTTCATTGTGGCACATGAACTTGCTCATATGTGGTTTGGCAATCATGTGACCTGCGCCACCTGGAGCGACATTTGGGTGAATGAAGGGTTTGCCACCTACAGCGATTATTATGCTCATGAAAAAATCTCAACACCATATTATAAACATCTTTGGCTTGAACAAGCCCATGCATTTGTCACCAGTGAACCGGGAGGAAGTGTTTACATTCCGGCGGATGAAATATCTCCGGATAATGTGGAACGGATATTCAGCGGTAGGTTATCGTATTATAAAGGGGCTTATTTGCTTCATATGATCCGTTTCCGTTTGCAGAATGACGATCTGTTTTTCCAGGCCTTCAGAAACTACCAGCAAAAATTTGCCGATAGTGTGGCCACTGGCCTCGATTTTCTGCAGGTGCTTAATCAAACTACAGGAGAGGATTTCACAGGGTTTTTCGAACAATGGTATTTTGGTGAGGGTTATCCCATCTATAACATTGACTGGAAATATGAAGAAGGCGTTTTTACTGTCAATTCACAGCAATCTTCCTCCATGCCTGAAATTACTCCTTTTTTCAATCAAACCTATCCCGTAAAATATTATTTCAATGATTTTGATACGACTTTATTGATCCAGCATGAATCACAAACGTCTCAAATGATTGCGAACCTTCCGGGACCACCCGATAGTGTTTTGATCGATCCCGAATTGTGGGTATTGAAAAAAGTGGCGACAATCAACGGTCTTGAGTCCGTTGCAACTTTGTCAACCATTCGGGTGTCTCCAAATCCAGCAGATTCTTATATTTATTTTAGTACCGAAAGCAATGTTAAACAATCGGTGACTATTTACGATCAAACAGGATCGGTGGTTTATGAGGCAACTTTCTGGAAACCTGACCTCAAGATAGACGTATCGAATCTTACAGCCGGTGTTTATTTTGTCAGAATTGATAGTGAGAATAAGCAATACAGCGGAAAATTTATAAAAAAATGATAACTGAAAAAAAACAAGAAATGAACAAAATCTTACTCACTTTTTTCTCTTTGATCCTTGTACTGGGTGCCTTTGCCCAACATCGTCATGACGGCGGCATGTACTGTAGCAAAGCCAGATTCTACGAAGAATACTTTAAAAATACAAAAACAGTAAACCAAACTCCCCTGCTTCACGACTATGATGTAAAACACTATTTTATTGATATTGAGGTACAGAACAACTCGGTTGCTGTTTCCGGCGAAGTTACTTTTTATGCAGAAGTAGTAGCTGAAGAACTCGACACATTTGCTTTCGAACTGATCGACCAGATGAATATTTCGGAGGTTTACATCAATGATGAATTACACAGCGTTTACCGCGATAATGATGAATGTTTTGTTGAACTGTCAGAGCCATTGTCAGAAGGGGAGATGTTTTACGCAAAGGTTGTTTACGGCGGAACCCCTCCAACAGGTGGTTTTTTCAGCGGCATCACCACTACCTATGATTCCTGGGGTAAAAATGTTACCTGGACTTTGTCGGAACCATTTGCTGCCAGAGACTGGTGGCCCACCAAGCAAGTGTTGGAAGATAAGGCTGATTCAGCCTGGATTTTCCTTACCACAGCCGAAACCAACATGGCCGGGTCGAACGGACTTTTGACCAATGTTTCAACCATGCCGGATAATAAATTGAGATACGAATGGAAAACCAATTATAAGATCGCCTATTATTTACTTTCATTTGCCGTTTCGGAATATCAGGAGTATAATATTTATGCACATCCGGAAGGTCTCGGTGATTCGGTTCTCATTCAAAATTTTGTTTATGATGTACCGGGATGCCTCGAAAATTACCAAAGCAATATCGATCAGACTGCAGAATTCATCGAACTGTTCTCAGAGCTGTTTTCGATGTATCCATTTGCAGAAGAGAAATATGGCCATTGCCTGACGGATCTTGGAGGTGGCATGGAACATCAAACTATGACTACCATAGGCGGATTCAATTTCGGTTTGGTTGCTCATGAGTTGGGTCACATGTGGTTTGGTGATAACATCACCTGCGAAACATGGAGTGATATATGGATCAATGAAGGGTTTGCAACTTATTCCGATTATTTGGCCGTTGAACATATTCAGGGTCAAAGTGCTGCAAACAGCGAAATGAATGGGATCCATAATTCTGTCATGTCACAACCGGGAGGCAGCACTTATGTTCCCGAGGAAGAAGTGACCTACGATAACGTTTGGAGGATATTCAGCGGTAGACTATCCTATGATAAAGGGGCTGCCATTCTTCATATGATTCGCTTCGAATTACAGGATGACGATCTTTTCTGGGAAGTTTTACACACCTATACTGAATTGTATGCAGGTAAAACGGCCACAGGGCTTGAGTTCATGGAAGTTCTCAATGATGTTTCAGGAATGGATTTCACGCAGTTCTTTGATCAGTGGTATTTCGGTGAAGGCTATCCGACCTACAGTATTGAGTGGTCGCAGGATGATGCCTATACCTATCTTGAAATTCATCAAACTACTTCGATGCCTTCGGTAACACCCTTATTTGATATGCTCATGGCTTATAAATTTTCATTTAATGATGGTACGGATACAACCGTTTATCTGCAGCAAACCGATAATGTGAACACATTCATGCTACCCATTAGTAAAGAGATCGGGCTGATTCAGATCGATCCTGATAACTGGGTTTTGAATAAGGTGGGAAGCATCACAACCAGCATCGAAAACGGGAATTCTGTCAGGTTTGCATTTGGACCAAACCCGGCCGGTGATTATCTGAATATTGATTTTGCCAGCGAGGCTCAGTCTGCCCGTACGATAACGGTGATGAATATGAGCGGAGCTGTCATTCATCAAATCAATACAGATCAGCAGCATTTGAAAATCAATACCAGCCAGCTTTCAGGCGGAACGTACCTTATTCGTGCTGAAGACCTAACCGGACAATTCAATGCCCGGTTTATCAAACTCGATTAACACAGTCAACAAATATGTTCAGTGGCATCTGTAGCAATTACAGGTGCCGCTTTTTTATACCTTTGCAGCCAAATTTCAGAAATTATGGATGCTGGAAAAGTACGTGTAAGATTTGCCCC
>JAGQVF010000046.1:0-5063 GCA_020438135.1 Bacteroidales bacterium
TTTTCATCTTCCAAAAACATTTTCACATCGAAATTAAAAGGAAACCCGTTGGTAAAATTCAACTTCAATGTTCCTTTTTGCACTTTATCCAGCTCAACGTTCCCGCCATACCACGCTACCCTGTTTTCAACGAACATATCTTCAATATTCACACCCTGACTGATATCCACTTCGGCATACACGCCGATCGGTTTTTCATAATAAAAGAAATTGGATAAGTCTGTTGAATCTTCCAATACGTTGGTTTCCACCGTAAGTGAGTAAGTCAGTTCGTCAGGCATGATGGAGATCAACTCAGGAAAATTCGAATCGGAGAAATCGAAAATGGCAATAAAAGGATCGACAATGCCCGATCCGGGTGAAGCTTCCGTTGCTTTTTCAACAAACAGTTCTTCATTCATCAGCGAACCTTCCAGCGAAACATTTTCACCGGTAGTATTATTGATTGCGGTAACTTCCTGTATCACAAGATTGCTTTCCATTCCATAGGTATTCCCGATAACCAGGTTTACATCTGCGGCTTCAATACCAAAACCTTGAAGATCGAGATCATCGAAAAAAGTAAAAGGATAGGTTTCAGGGCCAAAATGATACGTTTCACGCCCAAAATAACCATGTCCGTAATCGAGGATAACATCTTCAAAATATACATTTACTGAAAATGAATCTGTGGGATTAAGGCTGATTGCTGAAGGTTCATCGGGATGGACGATCAGTGCCAGGTAATAATTCAATAGATTGAATTCGTCTCCATCCATTCCCGTCAGGTCAAGTCTGTACCCTGAAAAATCGTAAGTTTCACCGATCAGACCACCATCCGGTACCTTTTCAGAAACCAGGAAGGTATCGGTCTCATTCCTTACTGCAGAATTGATCCCGAAACTGGCTAGCAGATCTGTTTCCGACTGGTTAAAAACTTCAAAAATGACATTTCCTGACCGGATCCAGCCTTCATCCATTTTCACTCCATCGATACCAAATGATTCAAAATCGAGCGGCCAGTCAAAAACTTCTTCAATGATGGTATCGCCGGGTTGCAATGTCACCGGATTGGGCAGATACTCAAGACTGAATGAGAAATTAAACAAAGTATCAGGCAGCTTTACCAGTGAATCGACATTTACCTCGTACAATTTTTTATTGAAAACAAAAGAAACGGAATAATCGGGATTGGTGTTGATCAATGTATCGCTGATCACATCGGTGATGCGAATGGTATCCACCAGCAAAGGTGCCAGCACATCCACATTCCACGAGGGTTCGGGCCTGTCTTTGTCGCAGGAACCCAGCATGATGACCGACATAAACACTAGAAATACATTGAATTTATTTTTCATCAGCAAGGAAAGCTTGTCATTTACATCAATGTCTTTGTTGATACTAATAAAATCCGCAATGGGTTACAAAGGCTGTATTAAGAAGAAGTTTAATCATGATCAACCCCAACCATCACATGACTGGCCTTCACCACTGCATACACCTGTTTTCCGATATCAAGTTCAAGTTTTTCAGCAGATGAAGCGGTAATCACGGAGGTGATCTCAACCCCCGGACCAAGTTCGATGATCACTTCAACATTAACATCACCCTTGTTTATCTTTTTGATTATTCCTTTCAATTGATTGCGTGCGCTGACTTTCATAATGTTTGTGTTTACTAAAAACAACAACCATTTTGATGAATGGTTTATCCTTTAAACCATAAAAAGAAGGGCAACACCCGCCACAGCTACCAAAGAGCCGATCACTTCACGAATGGTGATCTTTTCTTTAAAAAACAGCACTGCGGGAGGGATCAGTAAAATGGGAACAATTGACATTATCGTTGCAGCCACTCCGGCTTCGGTATGCTGGACCGCTAAAAGAGAAAACGACACTCCCAGAAAAGGGCCGAAGACAGAACCAATTGTCGTAAACATCATACCCTTTTTATTTTTGAGCCCCGTCTTTACCCGGTTCCATCTCCGCATAAAAAAGAAGATCATCGTAAAACCGACAATACCGGCCAATACCCGGATTTGTGAGGCGGCGAAAGCATCATAGTCTTTCATTCCGAATTTGCTCAGCACCAACCCCACCGCCTGACCAACAGCGCCACCAAAAGCCAGCAGCAAACCACCCACCGGATAGGAAAGTTTTAGTTTTTTTCGTTTTTTACTTCCGCTGACTGCAGCATCACGTCCGACAATCACCATACTGATACCGGTAACCGTAAGGATCATTCCAAGGATGTGTTGATAATTGAGGGTTTCGCCAAGAATAAGCCATCCTGACAAAGCTGTGACTGGAGGCACCATCGCCATGATCAGCATAGAAACCCGTGCACCGACCACTACAAAAGCCTGAAACAGAAGCAGGTCACCGATCGCAAATCCAACCAATCCGGATAACGATAGCCAGATCCAGGCTTCGGCAGTGGCATCCACAGGAAAAGGCAAACCCCTCACTACCCACAGATAGATTGAATATATGCCAAAAGCAATATACAACCTGATCAGGTTCACCTGTAACGACCCGATCCTTTTTCCGGCTGCTTCGAACGACATACTGGTCACTGTCCAGAAAATCGCTGTCAGCAGCGCTGCTATCTCACCCAAATGCGATACAAACATGTTAAGAAATTAATTCCGGCAAAAGTAGGGAACTTAAAAAAGAGTAGAAACAGGAATCTGCCCGTGGTTAAATCCGCTTTACCAAAACCACACAGTAAGCAGCAATCCCCTCCTGACGTCCGGTGAAGCCAAGCTTTTCGGTGGTAGTGGCCTTAATGGAGATATCACCTGCTTGTAAGCACGACACCGATGCAAGAGCATTTTTCATAGCCGGAATAAATTCGCTGATCTTTGGTTTTTCAAGACTTACCGTACAATCGATATTATTTACCTGGTAGCCCATGTCGTTCACTTTATGACAAACCTCCTGAAGTAGCGCTAAACTATTGATATCTTTATATTGGGGATCGGTATCCGGGAAGTGAAATCCGATATCGCGAAGATTAACGGCTCCAAGCAGGGCATCGCAAATGGCATGGATCAGTACATCGGCATCCGAATGCCCAACAGCACCCTTTTCCGAAGGTATATTCACACCACCTATCCAAAGTTGCTCCCCTTCTTCCAGTCTGTGCACATCAAATCCGAATCCGACCTTTATATCCATTTCACGAAATTAATAGAATTTGTACGAAAATCCCTCATTTTGGTTTTCATTCATAAAAAAAGGCCAATGCTACTTGCATCGACCTTCTTAATAACCCAAATTCCGTTATTAATTCTGCCCTTGTGCCGAGAATGCATCAAAATCAAAACTCAGTGTAAATCTTAGGGTATTGGCCAGGGGATTTTGTTGTTGTGTAGGGATCAGGTATGAAAAATCGAGTCCGAAAACATTGTATCTTAAACCGGCTCCCAGTGTAAAAAACTGGCGGTTTCCCTTATCGGCACTTTCGTGGAAATATCCGGCACGGATGGCAAATTGCTCGTCATACCAGTATTCGGCACCTACCACCCAAATAATTTCTTTCATCTCTTCAGAAAAACCACCCGGGGCGTCATAAAACGACTGGAACATACCCTGAACAACACCTACATCGTCATCTTTTCCTGCAACGATCGTATCATTAATCCTGTAAGGAGGAGATGGCACAAGCAGTTTATTCAGATCCAATGAAAAACGAATGGTATTGTATTCATCGATACCCATTAACCATGATGGGCCTATACGCAGGTTTGTCGGAATAAAATCTTCTTCGAAAGTATCATTTGAATAGGAGACTTTTTGACCGATGTTTGAAATATTGGCACCAAAACTTACTTTCGAAGATTCAAGCCAGTCAACATACACATCATTTTCGTAATAGACCGCCACATCCGCGGCAAAGCTTGTTCCGGGTTTGGTTGACTGACCATTGACCGTTTGGCCCTGGGTCAGATTACTGTAGATAAACCTGGCAACAACCGATCCTGAAAACTTGGGTGAAAATTTTCTGGCATAACCTGCATCAACCGAGAACTCACTGGGTCTGTACTCTCCAATCCTGGTACCTTCTTCATCTGTAAAAATGATATCGCCAAGCGAGAAAAATTTAAGTGAACCACTTACTGCAGATACATCATCGATTCTTACATAACCGGAAAGGTATGCAAGATTAATGTCATTTACCAACTGCCTTAACCAGGGGCTGTACGAAATAGCAAAACCCATATCTTTTTTGATAAAAGCATATTTGGCCGGATTCCAGTGTTGCGACATGGCATCAGGTTCGGTAGCTGCACCCAGTTCACCCATACCGCCTGAGCGAGCGTCAGGTCCGATATTGATAAAAGGTACTGCAGTGGTGATGGTGTTCTGGTCAGGTAATTGTCCGTTCCATTCGTCAACATTTTGTGCATTTACATAGCTGAGGGAAACCAGTACTCCTGAAAGGATAATCAAAAGTCTCTTCATGAATGATTTGTGATTTGAAAAAATTTGTGCAAAAGTAACGATATTTTATAAACTATATTGCTGTTGGATTTTTAGTTATTTTGCAATCAGTTAAGATGCTGAAAAACACTAAAAATAAGTTCTAATAACTCTTAAAAGTTTAAATTATTTTATGCTGCTGAAAATAATTTACCTGATGGCAGGCGGTGCTTTGGGAACTTTTTCCCGGTATGTTGTTTCAGGTTTCATGCACCGGTGGATTACAGGTTTTTTTCCCTGGGGAACCCTTGCTGTGAACGCAACCGGAGCGCTTTTCATTGGATTAAGCTGGGGTCTTTTTGAGATCAAAGGAATTCCACCCCATACACGAATGTTCCTGTTTGTAGGTTTTCTGGGAGGATATACCACTTTTTCGACCTTTGCCCTCGAAACCATGAACCTGGCCCGCGAAGGTGCCATCAAAACTGCTGTTTTCAGTATGCTTACCAACAATGTGTTAGCCATAGCCTTTGTTTTCGGAGGCTATTTTCTCGCCAAAGCGATTTTAACCTACCTAAAATAAAAGATCATGAAAATACCTGAAAAAGGACAACTCGTCAGAATTTTTGTTGGTGAAAATGACAAATGGGAAGGCAAACC
>JAGQVF010000046.1:5150-5389 GCA_020438135.1 Bacteroidales bacterium
TTCGGCGCAGAAAGCCGAATTCATACTACCAAAATCCTCAGGCTTTCGGAAGACCTGCCCATTATCATCGAAATCGTTGACTCGGAAGAAAAAATAAACGAGATCATGCCGTTTCTCGATGAAGCTGTTAGCGAAGGACTGATCACTGTCGAAAACGTGAAGGTAATTAAGTACCGGCATTCGAAGGAAGAATAATAGAGGGGTGAAGCATAGTTGAATTGATAAATGGTTAAATGGTT
>JAGQVF010000356.1 GCA_020438135.1 Bacteroidales bacterium
ATCTGCAGTTGTGCCGAATGGGCCAGCAAATACGTATTCTCGGCGATGATATTGGCCGTACGATAGCCGTTACCCGCCGAAGCCCGAACGATCGTATGCGTTGCCACATTGTATTTCACATGGAAACGCGGGGTGTAAAAAGTTCCCCAGATGTTGTGGAAATCGGCCCTGATGCCGGCCAGTGCAGTCAGGTTATGCTCATTGCTGTAAGTATATTGAAAAAATACACCCGGCACACGTTCAATGCGGTTAAAGGCACTGTCGTTCAGCGATTGCCGGTAACCATCATAACTATAACTTGCACCTGTGCTGTATTTGTGGCGATGCGAACCCAATTGCGATTGCAGGATCAGGTTGCTGTAAAAACTCTCTTCGGTGCCGTTGTAATCGTTCAACCCAAAAAAAGATTCCTGCTCATGCCAGGTGTACGAATTGATAAACCCGATACTGGTCTCTTCAAATCGTTCAAAAACATATCCGGTTTTGCCCCACACCTGGTAGCGGCGTGTATCTATGCCGATTCCGTAAAAGGCAGGGATCCCTTCATCATCCGTTTTTCGAAAATCCATTTGCCCGCCGGATCTTTTTTCATCCAGCACCTGGAAACCGAATTGACCCATGTGATGACCACCGTTATATTTCCAGCGATTCATAACATTGTATTGGGTGATGAGCGGCGCATCCAGAAACGAATCTTCGTTGTGATCGATGCGGTTCTGCATATTTTCGGCATGGCCGAGCAGCATGGTCGACCACTTCTCGTTGATCTTCAAAGCGGTGTTAAAATTGCCTTCCACTTTCCCGATGTGGTTGGCGTAGGCATTCAGGTAAAGCTTCTCGGCATTGTCGGGCTTTTTATACTCCACATTGATCTGGCCGGTCATCGATTCGTAGCCATTCACCACCGAAGCCGATCCTTTCGAAATCTGTATCGACTCCATCCATGATCCGGGGATGTATCCCATCGCGTATGGTGTTGATAATCCCCTGAGATTCGGGATGTTTTCAGTCATCATCTGGCTGTATTTACCATGAAGACCCAGCAGTTCGATCTTCTTGGCACCGGTCACGGCATCGCTGTAGGATACATCCACCGAAGCATTGGTCTCAAAACTTTCCGACAGGTTGCAGCAGGCCGCTTTCGTCAATTCATCGCCAGTGATATGCTGCACCTGCATCGGACTGAGTTGTGAGATGAAACTGCTTTGTTGTTTTTCCGAAACCACTACTTCGTCCAGTACCTTCACGGATGACAATAGCACCTCAACCGGTTTATGGTCATGAGCCACGGCGATAGTATCGCTTTTAAACCCCACAAAACTCACCACCAGTAAATTATATTCAGGTTTTCTCTGAAGGGTGAATTTGCCGTTTTCATCGGTAACTGTTCCTACCTGGGTTCCCGACCAGTAGACATTCACACCGGGTAATGGAATTTTTTTATTGTCTGTTTTTTCATACACCGTTCCGGTCACGTTATGGTCCTGAGCCAGGGTGTATCCTGCAAACAGCAGCAGTATCAATACATTCAAAATGAATTTCTTCATAATAACTCCTCTGTGTAAAAATTAAAATAAGTGAATAGTTCAGGTTTTGTCACCTGAGAAAAGGTTGGCTTAAATTAAGCCTGAGGAGTTGCTATTTTAAGCTGTTGAATGGATTGTAAAAGATCTTTACCGTATAATGGTGGAGGTGATTCTTCTGTTAAGAAACCAATGCTACCGAAGCCGGCGGGTTCATTGTCAACTTCCTGGTGAAGCACCATAGCGTAGGCAGCCACGAATTCAAAACTCTTTTTCACCGATTTCTGGATATCAAAGTTATCGGTTTTGAAGAAGGTGAATTCGGTGTTGCAGCAGTTGTGATTGGGATGATCCTGTTCTGCCGGCAAATTGGCATCACAATGATCGCAGGAAGGAGATTGCACTTTCTCTGCATTGCAGCAATGGCTCTCATTCTCATGCTCACATTCCACATCCTGCACCATCACCGCACGGAATTCCATGCCTGAACAGGCGCAATAGTGATGTACGAGACTGAATCCGCCCGAAGCGATCATCACAATCGCAGCGAATAAAACAATTGCGGTATGTTTGATAACAGAAATCATAAATTCAAGCAACAAAGATAATCTGTTGAAGGGGATAAACAAATTTTGATGGGGGAATATTGTTAACGACGTGTTAA
>JAGQVF010000047.1 GCA_020438135.1 Bacteroidales bacterium
GGTAAAAGAAAACGATCCGTCAGGTGGCGGACCGCTTTAAATGTTTTCACAACGGAATAATCCTTATATGTCAAACCTGCCCGCCAATGCAAATGATCAGGCCAGGCAGGCGGGGATACAATCTGAAAGCAATTCACCAGAGTAGAAAGTACCAAGCCTCGTGTATTGAAAGAGCAAATCATCATTATTCACAAACTTAAAATTCCTTTATGCTTTCAATTTATAAACATTGTGAAGGCCATAAATACTATTTTTACGATGTAAATATTTTCGCATTATAAGAATTTAAAATCATATCTAACCAATAAATAAAATCGATGAAAATTACCGGATCATTTATCCTGCTTTATTTAATGATTTTTCCTTTCATTCTTTCTGCACAGGGAAAAAGTAAAATACATATCGGAATTGAAGCAGGATCGCAGATCTTTATCAATGAAGTTCCTGCATATAATTTTATTCGAGGCGATATAGATCCATACGGGACCGGAATGGCTGCCGGACAACTTTCAGGATATACCGGAAACTGGTCAGCAGGGGCTAAAATGGAAACGTACGCATCAAACGGGAAGTTTGCCTTTGGTGGCGGGTTGAGGTTTACCTTATTAACATCCCTCCTTGGCAAAGAGAACCGGTACGATGATAACAACGATTTTTTTTACCTCTTGCTCCGCGAAGAAGGCCCCGATACCGATTATTTAAAAGTTAAAAATGTGTCACAACATACAGGATTCATTGGCATACCCTTCTCTGTGAAATATATTCCTTATTTCGAAGATTTTTTTGGCTTTTTTCTGAAGGCCTCTACCGGGTTTCATTTAAAGATATTTAACCATCAATCGGCTGATTTTACTAATTCACACATGGAGAAATATGAAGATAATGTGGTAAACATGTTTGAAGAACCCGGCAATTTTTATTCTGAATTCGGACTTGGAGCAGGTATGTTATTTGGAAAGCCGGATAAAATAAACCTCAGTTTGGATGCCAATGTTCCTGTTTTTGCCTTCGGAGCGGCGATGGAAGGTCTTTTCGACAGTACCCTCGGAGTGGGCATACAAATAAATCTGTTAATCCCCATAAATACTACACATGAAAACCAATAAATTAATCTCTGTTATTGTTTTATCAGCAATGCTGACAGCTGCCTGCAGTAAAGAACGGGAGCTCGAAAAATCGGTCTTTATTCCCGATGATACATTTCCTGAACTCCCCGCTTACTCAGAATGGGGTTACAACACTTTCGGAGCATTTTATGACCGCTTGGTTTTCATTTCCTCCGATTACCAATCACCCCTCAGGGTTTCTGCAACAGCAGATACCACTTACTTTATTTTTACCGGAGTTATCAATCGCCCTGATATTGAAGTTAATAAAATGACTCTAATATTTGCGATGGATAACTTTTTCCCCAACGATTACCGCGATCTTATCAGTCTTCACAATACCTGGTACGACTTGTTGGATCCCGGAATTAAGGTGAAGATAATGGAAAGTGACATATCAAAAAACGTGTCGCTGATCGAAGGGACACTGAATTTTAAAAGGGCTCAAAATTTAAGGGTTGACGAACAACAAGTTGAAACCATTCTATCCGGAACATTCGATTTAAAAGCAATCATAGACGATGAACCGATTTCAATCAGTGAAGGTCGCTTCGATGTCGGTGTCGGGACCTACAATTTTTTTGATTTTAAATAACCCGAAAAGGAAGATAATTGTCCATCAATACATGGGTTTACAGTTTATTTGATGATTTTATCCATCACCTGTTTGGCTGCGTACTTGTGTGTCATCAAACCAAGCACTTTTAATTTTACATAATCTTCCCGCATAAACATATATCCTTTATGTGGTCCGTCAAAACCGGTGCTACTTGAATCTTTGATCAGAAACCAATATCCCTCACCGGTTTCCTGGTATCCAACAATATGAATACAATGATCGTCGGTAGTTGACTTATTCTGAAACCTGAATTCCCTTGCGCTGGCATTTATATTTTCATTTGGAATATCAAAGTCAGGAATGATCCCCACCTCCTGGTATCGGTTATATCCCGGTTCACTTACATCACCACAAATACTAACCGTATACCCGTTATCAATCGCATGGGTAAGAACCGAAACAAATGTCTCGGGATCTACATTGTAATAAGCATCACTTTGCCACCAGTTATCGGGTACATTTAATACACCTTTTTGATTGTAGGGCTGAGCAGTGGTTGACATAAAACAGAAATAGTCATCCGGGTTGATCCGGAGAATTTCCATAAATGATGTTGCAGTAAACGATTTACCATTAAATGTAAAGGTTTCAGGAGGTGTTCCCATATGATGATTGAGAATGCTTTTTACTGTATTGACAACAAATTCTTCATTCCAGAGCTGATCCTCCCTAACCTCTTCCAAAAATGATTTGATCTCTTTGAAAAGTAAACCGTGATCATGGTATTTCTGCCCCTGCAGTTTACCGGAATAGGCCGAAAGTGGCATGGCGCCGTAATTTTTCATGATCCGGGTAACAGCATTTGATTCCGAACCCTGACCCAGATTCATGTTACCCCGGTTTTTGACGAAATATTTGGCTCTCTCAACATACTCCCAGTAAACAGTATGCATTTCAGAAAGCTTTACTTTTTGCCCTGTTATCCGGTAAACTTCCGATTCGATGAACGACGTTCCTGCAAAACACCAGCAGGTTCCGGTAGCACCCTGCGAAAGGGGTTTGTTATGCCAAAGCGATGTATAATTTTCAGGATCGGTTGGGAATTCAAGCCCTGTAAAATCCATCGAAGAGTATTGTTTGGTTGGCTCCTCCCTTTGCCCGAATTCCCGAATAGCAGGCTGAATACTATCGTAATAAAAAGAGGGTCCACGCTCCGAATAAATAAAAGTATCAGTTGAAGATCTCTTTTGAGCAACCAGGTTGGATGCGAATGCAATAAAAAGTACAAGGGTTAAAAAGTGTTTCATAATCAGAATTTTTTGAATGAAAGGTTAAAAGTATGAAATGTGCGCTTGTGGACATAATTTGTCATAAGATGAACGGTAATTTAAAATGCTTATAAATAAATACAGCCCATACAATACTACATATCAACATCTTACACAAGTTGGCATAGATATGGTTCAGATCATGATACCAATTTAAACACATAAAAACAATTTATACCATGAAGACACTAACGTTACTCCTGCTGATTCCGGCTACCTTTTGGATTCAGCAAACAACTGCCAGCACTACCCTTGATTTGCCCATCGGAAATGTGTATGAAAATCCGGTTGCAATTTTATCCGAACTCAGTGGAACAAAAACACCTATTTTACTGGGAGATGATAATAATCCCGGTAAGTCAGATGCTACCAACGATAGAGACACCGTTGTGATTGATCTGGCTGAAATTGTGATTACCAGTCCGTTTCCGTCAAATTCAGCCGATTGTATTCTTGAGCAGGTACCTTATCCGGTTTTTGCCCAGGAAGAAGGGCTTGAAGGAGGGGTAATCCTCAGATTTTCTTTTGACCCTGAAGGCAAGATCCACGTGCTCGAATCAAATGCCACCGATTACCGGCTTGAAAACTATGTGATTGGCCGGGTTGAAAATCTTCAACCAAAACGTTGTATGGTTGAAATCGGAAAAGATTATTATATAAAATTCATTTTTAAACTATTATAACTGTATGCCGGTTATGCCTGGATCATGTGGCCATAAATCGCAAGTTTACACCGGCAATGCAAGTTTAAATGAGTCAACATTTCTTTTCTACCCACTATATTCCTCTTCATGATCATTTTCCCCCGGCTGATTGCCGGGGGTTTTCTTTTTTGGTATTTTCGTTGAAAGTTTTACATGTCGTTCACAGTTTATAAATCATCGGCAGGTTCGGGAAAAACCTTCACACTCGTGAAGGAGTACATCAACCTTGTTTTGGCTGATCCTAACAGATACAGGCATATACTTGCCATAACATTTACAAATAAAGCGGCCAACGAAATGAAACAGCGGATCCTGGGTTCGCTTGCCGAAATCGCCGATCATAAAAATCACATGGGATCATCAGCTGTCTCGATAATGCTTCCTGATATTGGCAAAAAAACCGGATTGCAAACTGAAGTGCTGATAGAAAATGCTTCAAAAGTACTGACACTGATACTTCATAATTATACCGATTTTGCAGTTAGTACCATTGACAGCTTTATGCATCGCGTGATTCGTAGTTTCGCTTTTGACCTGCATATACCGCTTGATTTTGAGGTAGAAATGGAAAGTGATGCTTTGCTCAACAAGATGGTGGATGTGCTGATTAGCCGGGCCGGAACGGAAGAAAAACTGACCAGATTCCTTGTTGAATTTACCAGGATAAAGGCAGATGATGAAAAGAACTGGAATATAGAACTTGATATTTTCAAAATTGCTGAACTATTACTTAAAGAAGACAGCAACCGTTATCTGAACAAACTCAATTCGCTTACCCTGGAGGATTTCACCAAAATTATCAGGATATTACAAGATCATGTTTTCAGTTTTGAAAGCCGGATTAAAAATACCGGAAATGAAGCTTTAGAACTGATTCGTTCGCAAGGTTTGCAACAGGGAGATTTTTCACATGGTCGATCAGGAATTGGAAAATATTTTCAAAATCTTGCCGAAGGAATCGTAGACAAACTCGAGCCCAACAGTTATGTCCGAAAAACCATCGAGGAAAACAAGTGGACATCCTACTCTGCCAAACCGGATGTTATTCAAAAAATTGACGCAATCAGTGAAAAACTTAGCAGGCTCTATACTGAAATACAGGATTTTATCCAAAAGAATTTAAGTTTATACATCCTGTATGCTGATATTTTACAAAACATTTATCCCCTGGCTATTTTGCACGAAATTGATACAATATTAAATGAGTATAAGCAGGAAAACGGCATACTGCTCATCTCGGAGTTTAATAAGCGCATTGCCGAAATAGTTTTACATGAGCCTGTTCCATTTATTTACGAACGAGTTGGGGAGAAATACGGCTATTTTTTGATTGATGAATTTCAGGATACTTCGGTACTGCAATGGCAAAACCTGTTGCCACTCATCGAAAATGCCCTGGCTGTAAATAACTTTACGATGATAGTGGGCGACGGCAAGCAAGCTATTTATCGCTGGAGAAGTGGAGAGGTAGAACAATTTGCCGCACTGCCCGACATATACAATATGCCGGATGATCCCGTAAATAAACAGCGACAATCGATGCTGAAGAGAAATTATCAGCCCCATGTTTTAAACAGTAATTTCAGGTCAGCCAACGAAATAGTCAATTTTAACAACCGGTTTTTCACGATGGTCAGCAATTTTCTCGACGAATCGAAAAAAGGAATTTATGAAGATGTTATCCAGCACCCCGGGAGCAAAAAGACCGGTGGATACGTCGAGTTCAACTTTTACGATAAGCAGTTGAGCGAATTGAACTTTGAAGAATACAACATTCATGAAATCCGGGTCAGAATAAATGATTCAGTTTCCAGGGGATACCGATACCAGGATATTGCAGTACTTTGTCGAAGTAATAATAATGCTGCCACCATAGCAACTTCACTTTTGGAAGCAGGAATTCCGGTTGTTTCTGCAGAATCTCTTCTTCTTACAAATTCCAAAAATGTAAGGCTTGTTATTGCATCTGTTAAAACACTGATTAATAAAAAGGATCATGTTTCAAAAACGGATGTTATTCGTTGGGTTGAAAACAACAAGGAATCTCCTGACCTTCATACAGCGATGAAAGAAGCAGGCTTATTTCTCAGCCTGAATAAAGAAACCGACTTCACCGATAATTTTTTCAATTATCTCGAAAAAAACGGTATATCATGCGATCCATCAAAATTACTGACACTACCTCTTTATGAGCTGTGTGAAGAATTGATCCGACTTTTTGGTTTGGCAGAAAAACAAGATCCTTATCTTCAGTTTTTGCTGGATGCGGTTTTGGACCAATCAACCGATCCTACACTGGATGCCTCGGCGTTTATCGATTGGTGGGAAGAAAAAAAAGAGAAGCTCTCTGTTATTGTACCCGAAGGATTGGATGCTGTTCATGTCATGACCATTCACAAAGCCAAAGGACTTGAATTTCCGGTTGTAATTTACCCCTTTGCCAACAACAGGATAAACAAAACGAAAAACCTTCTGTGGGTTGATATGAATGATGATAAATTAGCAGAATTGCCGGCTGCTCTTATCAGCACAACTTCAATAATGGGAAATACGCAATTTGGAGATTTGATTGCAGAGGAAGAATCCAAATCGCTGCTCGACCTGGTAAATATTTTATACGTTGTGCTCACCAGGCCAACTGATGAACTTTACATCATTACTGCAATGCCCCCGGCCAATCCTACGCAAACAGCTACTCTTCCTGTATTTTTTTATCAATTTTTATTGCAAAATGAGGAATGGGAAACAGGGAAAATGTTATATCACTTTGGTCAGAAAACAAAAAAAATAATACAGGCAAAACAAGCACAAAGACAATGGAAATCAGAAGCCTGGATTTCGCATGATTGGGTAGACCGGATCAGAATTAGCCGGCAGGCACCGAAGTACCTGAATACAGAAACAGATACAGATAAAACCAAATGGGGCAATCTGATCCATGAGATACTAGCAGATATCACAACTAAAGACGATGTAAATCCAGTATTGGAAGTTTACAGGCAACAGGGCATTATTAATCTAACCGATCAACAGCAATTGTTGGAAATTTTACTTGATTTCATCAATCACCCTGAAATTAGGCCTTTTTTCAGCCCATCTGGTGAGGTAATAAATGAAGTTGAGATACTTCTGCCCAATGGAAAGATTTACAGACCCGACCGTGTAATTGTAGAAAAGGAAGCAATTATTGTAATCGATTTCAAAACAGGTGTATATTCTGAGAAACATGAGGAACAGGTAAGAAACTACATGCATGCAATTTCAGAGATGTATGAAAGGGTATGTGTCGGAAAGCTCCTTTACCTGAACGAAAAGATTAAAATTATCCCTGTTCATTAAAACAAGAAACCGCCTGCTAGTAAAGAACAGGCGGTTTCTTTCCAACACTAAATTATCAGACTATTTTACAGTCACCTTTTGTTTCAGTGTCTTTTCACCGTTATTCAACATCAGGAGGTAAATTCCCTTAGCCAGAGAACTTGCATCAAATGTAGTTTGGTAATCCTGACCGGCATAAGTGTATTCATTATACAGTTCCATCACTTTTTTGCCCATCATGTTGTAAACTTCGATGGTAGTTGTATTATCAGAATCAGTTGAAAAATCAACAGTTGCAACATTGGCAACAGGATTCGGATAAACATTCATTTCGTTAACAGGCATTCCGAGATTCCCTGTCAGATATTCTTCCTGGTAGAATTGCTTATCAAAATCTCTTAATGCTTCTTCTGACTCAAATTCAGGAATTTCAGCAAGCAGTGGAGTGGTTTTGTAAAGATCACAAGAACCGATCTCATCGCCTAAACATAACAGTATACTTGCTACGATAGGATGCACACATACAGTGTATTGGATATTTTGACACCAAAATGAGGTATGACAAACCAACACGCCATGATTTCCCCAACCACATCTAACATCCACAACTTCAACAGTTACTTCATCCGTAGCAACACAACCGTTAGCATCTGTTACAGTAACCGTGTAAACAGTTGTTTCGCAAGGATTAACACAAATATTTTCTGTTGTTGCTCCATTGCTCCACTGATAAGTATACGGTGGAACTCCATCATAGGCCTCAGCAGAAATAGTTGTGTGCGACAAAGGCGCATAACCATGATAAACGGTTTTGTCCTCACCGGCATCGACTACCGGATAGTTGGTAAGGCAAACATCAAGTTGTTCTTCCACATTTACTACAATATTACCAGTTATGAATGAATCACCTGTTCCCCAGGCAAAGGGTGAATAGATTACAACCTGAACGTTGTCAACGTTACCGGCAACATCTTCCAGAACAACAGGCTCAACATTAAGGTGAGCACCTGAATTGGGTTCTGTAAGTGTGAGCGTTTCGGTTTTGTCACCGGCAGTTACTGTGATAACACACAAACGGGTATTGTAGGCCATTTCAGCAATGATACTGGTAGCTGTAATATCGCGAACATCATCGGCTGTGTTAATCGGGATATTAAATACACCCGGGTTGGTTTCGCCATTTCTGTAAAAGAAACCGTGATCTTCATTTACTACACTGTAATGATCAGCTGATGCAGAAGTTCTGTAAATGTAAGCAACAAATGAATGAACGCCTTCCAGGTTATTCAGCGTATTGAGTGTAATACTCGGTGCGGGCTGCATAACGGCCCTGAAATAACTTGGATGAACACCGTAATCAGTACCATCGGCAGTGTAGATGTATTCTACGCTAACAGCATCTGCACTGATGGTTTCATTTACCGACACAAATTCGACAGGTCCGTCAACCGGATCAGGTGATTTGTAAGCTGCTTCCACAACTATATAATCCACAGTTGATGGATCATCGATAATAAGTTCGGTTGATGGATTGTTGTAAGCTCCCTTGCCAACAACATCGACATACTGAGCGTTTAAGATTTGCACTGTTAAAAGGATGAGTGCAGTCATCAGGATAGATTTCATTTTCATAAGTTAGTTTAATTTAATTATAAATATTTGACTGGTTTAACTTTGATCCATCCTGATTTCAATCATTATGCCTTTGAATAAAGTACTGACAACCAAACATATATCAAAGGACCATAAATAAACTACTTCCCAGATTGAGAAATTCTTCCAGATATAGGATAAAAAAAAGGAATTATCCGAAGAGGTGGTTAATAAAGATTATTGCAAACTCCGGATTGACTGCAATGGTAAAAGCAATTCCATAAACGGCTCCCCAGAAATGGGCACTATGACCGATATTATCCGAACCCCTTTTTGCCATATATGCCGAATATGCAAGGTATAAGATCCCGAAGACAGGTGCTGGAATCCCTATGGGTATGAAAAAGAGAAAGATTTTACCGGCGGGATAAAGAATAATACTGGAAAATACAACTGCCGAAACGGCGCCACTTGCTCCTACTGCGTTGTAGTATATATTTTCCTTGTGTTTTCCAAAATCATATAAAGAAGAAAATCCAATACCCCCAACATACAATAATATAAAATAGAGGATCGATTTGTTGCCAAAATAATGTTCAAAAAACTGAACAACAATATCACCAAATGAATACAAAACAAACATATTGATGAAAAGATGCATCCAGTCGGCATGAACCAACCCATATGAAAAGAACCGAAACCATTCGCTTTCGTGACGAATGTACCAGGCATTGAATTTAAGTTTATCAAAAACATCCGGCCGGCTAAACGACAGAATGCTTATAAGAACCGTTATGCCGATAATCAGGTATAACATACTTAATCCGAGGTTCCGATTTCACCCGTACCGTAATCAAGTTCAGAGCCGAACATGCTGTGAGGGATCAGGTAAACCAATAATAGAATTACTGATGCAGCAATGGCCCAGCCGCGGTTTGATTTGTTTTTCCGAAGTCGAACGTAGGCTATTACCCAGGCAATAAACGCAAAAAGTGTTTTATTATCAGTTAAATCCTGCCCAAAAGGCCAACCCGTCCAGAATGCATCAAATGCATATTTTTGAACGATGGGGCCAAGTATCATTCCACCTAAGAAAAAAAGCACGAGGGTTATCTTTGTATAACTGTATGTTTTTTCTCCTTTTATTAATGCTTCAATACCGGTTCTGGTGGAAAACAGCATGGCAAGGAACATTAACAAAATATGAGGAAACAAGATGAAATCCGGAACGGCCCCCTTAAATCGTATTACTACAGGTTCTTCTGTTAATTCAATGGTTTTGCCACCATGGGTAACCGAAACAAAGTATTCTAGTTTACCGGCCGGTGGCTGGGATGGCAGCTCAACAACCAGGTCTTCATTGCGGATTGTAAAGTTTTTCTCTGTCCAGGCGTCATTCGTATTTAATCGTTTGAAACGAATTGTAGCTGTAGCTTTTTCGGCAGCCTCTTTCAAAACCACGTCTGCAGGCTCACCCGATTCGGACGATCTTACTAACCTGTATGATAGCTTTTCACCTGCTAGTTCAACTTTTCCTCTTACCGGATAGGTCGGTCCGGTCATGCGCTGATAAACCGCTATAGCAACAGTAAAAATAAAAGCGAATATCCAAATTATCGTCGATTTAACTTTTTTGTTCATGTGTCCCCGTTCTCTATTCTGTTTTGCTTTTAAATCATTTTGTATTGGTGCCAAAAATAGTAAAAGCGTATAATAATTTATCAATTTGAGAAACTTATTTAGCATCAGCGTGTAAAAGCATTTAAATTAAAAAACTACGTAAAAGAGAAATATGGACTAAATCCCATCGACATGCTCAGGAAATTGGAACTCATAAACCTAGGAATGCTCATAACAGTTATTATCTTGTTGTTGTGTGTGAGAACGTTTGCCCAAAATGAAAACCGTGGATTTTGGTCAGGATGGTCACTCAACCTGAACGGAGGCACCAGCCTTTTCTATGGGGATGTTGAACACTCAGACTTAATTCCGGCATTCTCCGATAAAAATGAATGGAGTGTCGGATATGGAATTATGCTTCAAAAAAGATTCAATCCCATTTTATCTGTTAGAGGTCAATTGTTCTCCGGTTCGCTTACCGGCTCCAAAAAGCAATACAATTACTGGTTCGAAAGCGAGGTTATCGAAACAAGTGTGAACCTGAAAGCCGACATAATGAATATCTTCAGGGAACGAAAAAATCAGAAAACATCCATTTATTTGATGGCTGGAGTGGGATTATCACACTGGCATTCGCAACTTAAAAATTTTCAAACTGATGAAATTATCAATGAAAACGGCAATGACAATACAGGATCCGGTTTGTTTGGCAGAACAGTGGAAGGTGTCATCCCGTTTGGTGGAGGTTTCGAATATAATTTCAACGAAAACTGGTCGGCTAATATCGAAGTGACCCTGCGGCCCGTAAATTCAGATAAACTGGATGCGAAAACCGGTATGTTCGAGTATGATTTTTACAGTTACAATTTTATTGGCATCTCCTACCATTTCCGTAAAAAACAGGCAAAAGAACCAGATCTCATCCGTGATGAACTTGCAGTTGAAGAATCGGAACAACCGGTTGAAGTAACCGAACAGCCTGTTGAGGAAATTGCCGAAGAAGAACCTGTTTTGATCGTTGAACCTGAACCAATTATTGAAGAACCGAAAGCGGAAATTGTGCAACAGGATGCAGAGAAATCAATTGAAGACAAAATCCTCGATAAGGAATACAGGACAGGATTATACGAATCGCCGTGGCCCGGTGTTAGCTTCACAATCCAGGTAGCAGCTTCAAGGACCTATATCGAGCCCACTCAAATTGCCAAACAATATAATCTCGAAGGTGACATCATCGTGAATAATGCTGATGGTTGGTACAGGTATTCTGTAGGCAATTATATTAAATATTGGAAAGCACGCGAGTACAGGAATATTCTTGCAACAAGGTTTAATATATCTGATGCTTTTGTAGTTGCCTACAAAGATGAAGAGCGGCTGATGCTTAGCGACTTGATCGAGTCATCAGGTAGTAGTTTGGAGCAAGCTGAACAGCAAATAGCCAAACAACAACGGAAAGAAAGTCAGGTATCGTTCAGTGTACAGGTTTTGGCCACTACAAATGGGAATATTTCGCCGAATGCAATCAGGGAAATGTTTGAAATCGATTCTGACGTTATCCGCGAAGAACAAAACGGATTATTTCAATACACTGCTGGCATATTCGCAACATACAACGATGCAGCCAAGCTCAGAAATAAACTAAAAGCCCGTGGCATATCAGGTGCATTCGTTGTTGGATACAAAGACGGTGTTAGAACGGAAATCAGAGAACTGATGAATTGATAAATAATAACAAGTATCAAATAACAAACAAACCGGAGATGAACACATATTTCCGGTTTTTTTTCTATTTAATACCTGAAGATTCTACAAATTCCTGCGAAAAATGATGAATGCTTTAATTGGGAATTTTCATCTGTTCGAGCCTACCGATTTCATTGCCTGCGTCATTCTGTTCTCTTCCCTTCAAAGCATCATAGATCGCCTGTTGAATATCGGTTCGTATATTCTGCCGGATAAGTTTAATATTGGAAGCAGTAGGATTTACACGATTCGACAAAAATATATAAACAAGGTTATACTTCGGATCGGCCCAGCAATAGGTTCCTGTAAATCCGGTATGGCCAAAACTATCAAGAGATGCACTTTTACAGGTAGGTCCTTTATCTCTCTCAACAGGTTCCGGTTTATCAAATCCAAGTCCACGCCGGTTATCGTTTAAAGGAAATTGCTGAGCGGTGAATTGTTCAACAGTTTCGGGCTTTACATACCTGATTCCTCCATAAAATCCATCCTGCAGCAACATCTGAAAGATGATAGCCAGATCGTTTGCATTCCCGAACAACCCGGCATGCCCCGAAACACCACCCAACATGGCAGCTCCCGGATCATGTACGAACCCATGAACCAGCTGATGTCGAAAATAATCATCCTTTTCGGTTGGCACAATCACCTTTTTATCAAACCGAGATAATGGATTAAATCCGGTATACTGTAATCCAAGCGATTTATAAAACGACTCGTCAACATATTTATCCAGTGGTTTATTGGTAATATTTTCAACTGATATTTTCAGCAAATAAAAACCAAGATCACTGTATTTGTAATCCCGCTTTTTTCGTAATCCTGAAGTAACTATTGAGTCGATCATTACAAAACCATAATCCCGGTTGATGAATAAATGGTCCGCAACCTGCACCGTATGTTCAGCATCCAGTTTATTGCCATAAAGCTTTTTATCCGGGTTACCCTTTTTATCAAGTGTATTCAGGTAAAAAGGAATCCATGATTTCAGTCGTGCCTGATGCGTCATTACATCACGAATTACAAGATTTTCTTTATTCGATCCATTCAGGAACGGGAGATAGCTAACCAGCCTGTGATCGATATCCATTTTCCTTTCATCGTACAGTTTCATTATGCTCAGGGTAGTAGCAGCCACCTTTGTGATGCTGGCCAGATCGTAGATGTCCGTATTTTTTACAAAATTGCCCTTCACATAAGTGTGATAACCAAACGACTTCTGGTAAATTACATTTCCGTCAACAGCAACCAATACCTGGCAACCGGGAGTTGCCTTATCAGCGATACTTTTTAGAACGATACGGTCAATTTTCTCCAGGTCTTTAGCATCAATACCCATCTCCTCCGGAATGGTGTAACCCAACCTTCCGATCGGCAACGTTTCAATTCCACCTCCTGTTTTAAATTTGTCCCCGACAGTTACGGGTAATTTACCTTTCGCTCCCAAATTTCCCATAATGATCCTTGCAGCGATCTCATTGGCAGTCCTTGTATCCTGATGCCCTAATATAATAGACTTGTAGCTTGCCGGGTCATTCATCATTTCAAGGCTATACGGACTGGCAAAAAGACATAAAACCGTGTTTAAGGAATCTGCAATTTCCCCGGCAAGGTTCAATTCGTCAGGATCTATTCCAAAATTCTTTGAGGGAAAAATGTTGGTATTATGTATTCCGATGATAACGAGGTTATAATCTTCCAGTTTATGTAGAAGTGTTTTTTTCTCGTTTGGAGTAAACTTTTTCAGAATATTAAAGTGATCAATCTTTGTATAATTCCCGAGCATTTCCTGGAAAGGTGTGAGCGACGGAGATCCAATCGAAACTGAAGCGATTTTCAAAGAATCGAATTTCTGTAAAGGAATTAAATCATTATCATTCTTCAACAAAGTGATTGCTTCTTCAAAGATCTTACGGTCGAGCAATTCATTACGAAAAGTTGACAATTGCTCATAAAGGGAATCGGTTTTTGCCTTTTGCCATTTTGCCAGGCCGGCTTTTTCTTTGTACAACAAAATCTTCTTGCATCGTTGATCTATCACATCTTCGCTGAGTGTTCCGTCTTCAACTGCCTGACTGATGCGATCGATAGCTGCTCCGATATCCTGTGGCAAAAGCAATATGTCGTTGCCGGCCATCAGTGCCTTCAACTCAATATCTCCGGGTTTATGGTGGATGGTTACACCTTTCATGTCCAGTGCATCGGTTATTACCAGGCCATCAAATCCCAGACTTTTTCGTAGCAGACCTGTAACAACGGGTTGTGATAAAGTTGTTGGTGTATTTGGGGTGCTATCGAGAGAAGGAATGAACAAGTGCGCTACCATCACCCCATCAAGACCATTATCAATAAGTTGTTTAAAAGGAAACAACTCGATTGAATCGATCGATTCAGTGGTTTTATCAATCACCGGCAAGGTATAATGTGAATCGGAGCCCGTATCTCCATGCCCCGGAAAATGCTTGGCAGTAGCTATTATACCGTTGTCCTGCAAACCTCTCATGTAGGCAATTCCCTTTTGTGCAACATTGTTTTTATCCTCCCCGAATGAGCGACTGTTGATCACCGGGTTGGCCGGATTATTATTAATATCAACCACGGGTGCAAAATTGATATGAACACCCATCAGCTTCATTTGCCTCGCTATTTCTGAAGCAGCCTTGTAGATCAGACTATCATCAGTAACTGAACCGAAAGTCATGTTAAAAGGAAATGAATGGCAACTATCCAAACGCATTCCTGCTCCCCACTCAGCATCCATGGCGATAAATACCGGAGTTCTGGCAACTGCCTGATAACGGTTTGTGAGTTTTGTTTGCATCACCGGTCCACCCTGAAAAAAACACAAACCACCCGGATTGTACTTTTTGATTATAGCCTCGGTTTCTGCGTAATAGGCTGAGTCTTTATCAGAGTAAGTACGAAGCATAAGAAGTTGGGCAATTTTTTCATTGAGGGTAAGGGTTTGCAACACCGAATCGCTCCATGAAGAAGCCAATATTTCTGTTTCGACCGCCGGTTTAACAAGTGAATCCTGGGCTTGTGAAACCTGAAGTAAAACGAATAGAACCAAAAACGGAAAGATGAAATTTACCTTCGTATACATATATATCACGCAATCTTATTGCAAAAGTACCCTAAGCCATCCATTTTAAACCGGTTGCGGTTTATTTTTTCCAACACAGTGATGTTTAAAATTTTCCCGGGTAGTTTTTTCTATTCCATTGAATTCATGTACATTTGAATCCGATTAAGCCGTTATCAAATCGTATGAAAATGTGAACGTTGAGAATGGCAATTTGTTTCAAACATAAAAAATTTCACTTTTGAAAATAAGAGCTTTAATTTCAGGACTTTTACTGATCCTATTCTGCCAGCCGTTACTGGCCCAAAACAACGAACAGGAGGAGATTACCCCACCATTAACACGAATTCTTTTTGTATTGGATGCGTCCCAAAGTATGTATGGCAGGTGGCAAAGCGACATGAAAATCTCAATCGCCCGAAAACTTCTATCCAACCTGCTCGATAGTCTCGAAAGAGTAGACAACATCGAACTGGCTTTAAGGGTTTACGGACATCAATACCGGTTTCCGCCACAGGTATGCAACGACACAAAACTCATTGTTCCCTTTGGCCCTGAAAGTATTAAGTCGATCAAACACAAGCTGAGAACGCTTACACCTAAAGGTACAACTCCCATCGCCTACGCACTTGAAGAGTCAGGCTCAGATTTTCCGGAATGCGATAATTGCCGGAACATTGTCGTTTTGATTACAGATGGACTGGAAGAATGTGATGGCGATCCCTGTGCAGTTTCAAAAGCCTTGCAAAAGAAAGGTGTGGTACTTAAACCTTTTATTATCGGTATCGGGAAAAATTTCCAGGAGGCATTTGATTGTGTTGGAACTTATTTTGATGCTTCGAGTGAAGAAGATTTCAGCAAAGCGTTAAATGTGGTAATTTCACAAGCCCTGAATTCTACAACCATGCAGGTGAATCTCCTGGATACCTACGACAAAGCCACAGAAACCAATGTTGCGATGACATTTTACGACGATTTCAGTGGTCTGGTAAAATACAACTTTATTCATACAATGAACAACAAAGGAGTTCCCGACACTTTGCTGATTGATCCTTTACTAACCTATAACCTTGTGATTCACACCATTCCGCCCAGAAAACTTGACAAGATCACCCTAACTCCGGGAAAACATACCACGGTTGGAATTCCTGTTCCGCAAGGGATACTTGATCTAAAACTCGATAGTCGTGATAAAACAGTTCGGGACCTGAAATGTATCGTACGTGAAAACGGTAAAATGAAAACGCTGAATGTTCAGCCTTTCGGTTCAACAGAAAGATACATTACCGGTATTTACGATCTGGAAGTGTTAACAACTCCCCGAATTTATATCGACGATGTGGAAATTACACAGAGCCACACTACCACAATTGAAATACCAATGCCCGGTATTGCAATCATCGAAAAAAAGACCAGCGGCTATGGTGGCATCTACCTTGAGAAGGAAAATAAACTTGAATTGGTTTACAACCTGAGAGACAGCTACCTGGAAAGGGAAACGATTGTTTTACAACCCGGAAACTACAGGGTAGTATTCCGTTCAAAATATTCTGATAAAGCAGTCTATACTGTGGAAAAACGATTTATAGTTGAAACGGGTAAATCGGTAAACGTAAAACTTTTCAGATAAAATTGTTGCTTTAATTTTCAGGACAAAAAAAGTCTCTATTTCAAGTCAGAGTCTGTCTTTGCTTCTCCTTCCGTTGTATTATTCCCCGGGCTCTCTTCCGGTTTTTTATAGCTGGTGTCGGTTTTGGAACTGGCAGTAGTTTTCTCGTTTTTACTTTTGAAAGGATCTTCCACGTGAATATCCTTCTTTACATTATCAACTTCACGGTTAAATTCTCTTTTAATATCATCTGTTGCTCTACGGAGTTCGTTAATACCTTTACCAAGCATACGGGCCAGTTCGGGTATTTTTTTCGGACCGAATACAAGGTAAACCACAATGACGATCAGTAGAATCTCGCCGCCGCTGATATTAAAAAATAAGAGCATAATTTCCGTTCAAAATCAATAAAGCAAAGATAAAAAAAAGTCCCCCGGTTGGGAGGACTTAAATTTTTCTTTTTGCAGGAATTATTTTCCCCTTTTCTTAGTTGGCACAGCTACTTCAACTGCAGCGGACTTTGATTTTACAAGGTCGTAAACAATCGGACTGGCATTAAAGAGCGAAGAGTAGGTTCCCACAACGACACCCATGAGCAATGCAAAGGTAAATCCGCGGATCACCTCCCCACCAAATAAAAAGATGGTGAGCAATACAAGGATTGTCGTACCGGATGTGTTGATGGTTCTTGCCAATGTACTGTTCAAGGCAGCATTGATGTTCGTTTTCATATCGCGTTTATGATACAACACATTGTATTCCCTTATCCTGTCGAAGATGATTACCGTATCATTGATCGAATAACCGATAATGGTCAGGATGGCAGCAATAAATGCCTGATCAATCTCCATATTAAACGGCAACAGGTTGTAGAACAATGAGAATAAACCAATGGTTATGATGGTATCATGAAACAAAGCAACAACCCCCGCAAGGCCAAACTGCCAGCGACGGAAACGAATTGCGATGTAAATAAATATAATAATCAGCGCAAATAGTACTGCCATAACCGCACGGTTACGGATATCATCAGCAATGGTAGGTCCAACCTTTTGAGAGCTCAAAATACCAAGCAATTTATCCTCCGTTTCAGTATCTGTACTGAACTGTTTATAAGCAATTTCCTGATCTTTATAAAAGGGTTTTAAACCCTGGAATATTCTACTTTGAATAATGGAATCAACATCAGTGTCGGTATCATCAATCTTAAATTTCGTGGTGATCTTCACCTGTTTGGCAGGACCAAACGTCTTCACCTCAGGTATGTCTTTCTCACCATCTTCGTAAACAAAAACATCCGAGAGGGCATTCCTGATGTCAGAAGTATTAACATCCTGATCGAAGCGAACCACATAGGTTCTTCCACCTGAAAAATCAACACCATAATTCAATCCTCTTACAGCCAGTGAAGCAACACTAATAATAATAATAGCCGAAGAAATGATATAGCCGTATTTCCTGATGTTCAGAAAATCAAATTTGGCATTGGCAAGGGTGTTGAGGGTTAGCTTGTTGGCAAAATTAATATCCCTGTTTTTGTTAAGTGCCCAGTTGAATATCAATCTGGAAATGAAAATTGCAGAGAAAAGTGATGACAGAATACCAATGATAAGCGTGGTAGCAAAACCCTGAACCGGTCCTGAACCAAATACATAAAGCACAATACCGGTCAAAAGGGTTGTTACGTTACCATCGATGATCGCAGAATACGCATTTTTATAACCGTCATCAATGGCAAGTCTGAGACCTTTACCTGCTCTGACCTCCTCTTTGATACGTTCGTAGATGATCACATTGGCATCTACAGCCATACCCAGCGTTAATACAATACCGGCAATACCAGGCAGTGTTAATACTGCTCCGAAAGAGGCCAGTACACCAAACAGGAAAAAGATATTTGTAATTAGTGCAAGGTCGGCTATGAAACCGGCGCGATTGTAATAGAATATCATATAGACCAGCACCAGGATAAATGCAATTACAAAAGACCAGAGACCAGCGTTAACAGCTTCATGTCCGAGTGAGGGTCCAACAACTGCTTCTTCAACAATTCTTGCAGGTGCGGGCAATTTACCTGCTTTCAGAATATTTGCCAGGTCCTGAGCTTCCTCAACGGAGAAGTTTCCGCTGATTGACGATTGTCCGTTCGGGATCTCCTGGTTCACGTTGGGTGCAGAATAAACATAATCATCGAGAACAATAGCGATTTGACGACCCACATTGTCGCCGGTAAGTCGCTTCCAGGTTTTCGCACCTTCAGCATTCATCGACATGCTAACATCCACTTTACCATTCTGATCGTAATCCTGACGGGCATTGGTAATTACATCACCACCCAGTGCAGGCTTCATCTCCCGTGGGTTGGATATCTTAAGTGCAACAAGTTCCAGTACATCGCTGCCTTTAGCTCGTGGTTTGTTCATCCAGGCGAGCTTCAGATCACGTGGTTTCAGGTTTTTAGTTTCACGTAAAAGTTTATTAACCTTGGCCGTATCTTTTATTGCTGCATACCCTACAGTTGCTGATTGCCCGGGGTAATATTGTCCGTTTCTTTGCTCGTAAGCCGGATTTAATACGGCATACAGGGGATTGTTTTTCTTATATTGCTCGAATTGCTGATCTTCACCAGTAATATCGGTCGTATCACTTTCAAGCTGCTCAAGCAGTGAAACTTCAGAAGTGTCACCTTTTTCTGTTAAATCGGTGCCTTCATCTGCGGAGGCTGATTCCTGCTTCTGAGCTTCATCTGAAGAGGAATTATTTTCAGCCAGGGTTTCTTCATCCCCTCCTGCTGCATAAATTTCTGCCAGTTTTTTATTGGCTTCACCGAAATATTCATATACTTCGTTAAAACGATAGGTTTCCCAGAATTCAAGTTTTGCAGTTCCCTGCAAAAGTTTTCTAACCCTCTCAGGATCTTTAATACCCGGAAGTTCAACCAAAACCCTGTTAGAAGAAGCAATCTTCTGAACATTGGGCTGAGTTACACCAAAACGGTCGATACGTGTGCGAAGGATATTAAAGGTACGATCAAAAGCTCCACTTGTCTCACGACGGATCATCTTTATTACTTCATCGTTAGTTGAGTTGGCTGTAATTCCTTTATCTCTGAATTCGTACAAGAAGATGGAAGCAAGGCTGAAATTGGGATCAATCTCATTGATCGATTCACCGAATAGCGTTACAAAATCTTCCTGAGAGTCTTTTTGTTTTTCATAAGCCAGTTCCATGGCTTTTAAAAACGTGGGATTCTGGCTGTTGCCTGACAATCCCCTGACGATGCTTCCGATTGAAACTTCAAGGGTAACGTTCATACCACCTTTCAGATCAAGTCCGAGGTTGATCTCACGTTCCTTACATTCTTTATAAGTATATTTTTTCAGAAGGATATTGTACACCTCCTGGTTAGCCATCGAATCGAGGTAATAATTCTCACGGGCCCTCATGATTGAATCAACATAATAGCCTTTCAAAACTTCGTGCCCTTTGGCCAATTCTTCCGCCATGCGGTAGGTGGCTTCACTTTCGGCATAGTCCTGGGCTTTAGACTCAACACGTGAGGTTACAAAAGTGAAGGAAAGCTGAAACAAACATACCAATGCAAATAAAATTGCGAAAAATTTAATAGCTCCTCTGCTTTGCATTTCTTTCTGATTTAGTTATATCTACCTTAAATTTTTGAGGGTGCAAATATAGAACAACATTATTAAATAACCAATTATCTGAAATTTAATATTCAGGAATTTTTCAGGGGATAAAAAACCAGCATTTATAATTGATTTACAGGTATTTGTATATCAATTTTTATATTTTATCCACTTCCACAATTCCTTGTAGCTGGTCTTTTTGCCATACATTAATATTCCGGTGCGGTAAATTTTACCAGCCAGCCAGGTTGTTCCAAGAAAACCAAGCACCAATAATGCCATCGAAAGGTATAGGTCGAACCAGGGTACTCCAAATGGAATTCTGATCATCATTACCACCGGTGAGGTGAGCGGAATAATGGATAACCAAAACGCTGCCGGTCCGTCGGGATTATACAGAATAAACTGCGATACCACGATCGACAGGATCAGTGGTATTGTCACAGGCATCATAAATTGCTGGGTATCTGTTTCGGCATCCACCGCAGAACCTATGGCTGCAAAAAGTGCTGCATATAAAAGATACCCACCAACAAAATAAAAAAGGAACATAAGGATCACAACACCAAAATTGATAGACCGGATCGACTCAAAAATAGCAATGGCCGATTCATTCACCTGTGATCCATCCGATTCGGGCGCCAATGCTTCAGTCGCAGGCGCAGTCGTTTCAGTAGTGAATTCTTCAGTCATTTTCATCTGCGACTGTTGGTACGACTGTAAATCTCCCGAAAATACCGACAAAAAGGTGGTTACAATTAGTAAAGTGAGAACCACCCATAGCACAAATTGTGTGAGCCCTACCAATGCCACACCTGTAATTTTACCCATCATTAGTTGAAAAGGTCTGACGGACGAAACAATAACCTCAACAATTCGGCTGGTTTTTTCTTCAATAACCCCACGCATCACCATGGCCCCATACATAAAAATAAATATGTAAATGATCAAACCTGAAATAAAACCGACTCCCATGCTCAGTTCAGTGGAACTGGCTTCTGCTTCGCCACCCTCGTCGAGTTTTACTGTCAACAGATTAATACTGGATTTAATGGACCGCAGAATATCGGGATCAACCCCGGATGCCTGCAATTTCATCGATTCGATCTCTTTGCGGTAACTATCCTTTATATATCCTTTCACCACAATGTTTGGTTGCCCGGTTGAGTATAGTTTTATAGTCTCCGGAACACTGAGTTCCGTTTTGGGAATATGTAAAATGGCATACAGATTCTTTTTGAGCATAACCTGTCGGGCGGAATCAAGATCGTCCTTCAGGGGAATAAAATGAATGTTTTCAGAATCATTGAATGTGTTGCCAAACATGCCGGTTTCGTCTATTACCCCGATGGTTTTAACATCTCCCTCTATTTGGGCAATATAAACAGGTACAATAAACATGGCTGCCATCAGCACAGGACCAAGAATGGTCATGATAATAAAAGATCGCTTTTTGACACGTGTGAGATATTCACGCTTAATGATCAACAGTATCTTGTTCATGGTTTTCGGTTGGTTTGGTTTTTTTTGTTTTCGTTAACTTTCCTGATGAAAATATCATTCATTGAAGGAAGTATTTCATTAAAGGATTGCAAATGCAGCCCGGGTAATATGGACTCAACCAGTTGATTTTGCGTGGTACCTTCCGACAACCTGATGGTATCAGTAAACAACCCGTCTTCTTCCAAACTGTCGAGAATGGTATAACCATTCGTTAAAACTTCATCAACAGGTACGGTGGGATTGGTATAACTAATACGGTAGGTATTCGATCGATACTGTTCTCGGATATCCTTCATTCTTCCCTCAAGAATTTTATGACTGTTATCTATCAGGGCTATATGATCACAAAGCTCTTCAACGCTCGACATATTGTGGGTACTGAAAATAACCGTAGAACCATTTTTTTTAAGTTCCAGGATCTCATCCTTCAGCAGGTTGGCATTGATCGGATCAAATCCACTGAACGGTTCATCAAATATCAGTAGTTCCGGCTCATGAACAATGGTTACAATAAATTGTACTTTTTGCTGCATGCCCTTCGAAAGTTCTTCAACTTTTCTGCTCCACCAGTTCAGAATGTCAAATTTATCAAACCATTTTTTAAGTTTAGTTGTGGCATCCTGCTTACTCATTCCTTTCAACTGAGCCAGATAAAGGGCCTGCTCACCAACCTTCATTTTTTTGTATAAGCCACGTTCTTCAGGCAGATAGCCGATCCGTGAAATATGTTGCTGAGAAAGCGGAACACCCTTGAACAAAACCTGTCCACTATCAGGTGCCGTAATTTGATTAATAATTCGTATAAAGGTTGTTTTTCCGGCACCATTTGGTCCCAATAAGCCATAAATAGAACCTTCGGGGACAGCAAGGTTCACATCCGAAAGTGCTTTATGATTTGTAAACTCCTTGTTGACCCCATGGGCTTCTAAAATGGTGCTCATAACAGGATTGGTATAGTTACTGTGTGAAATATTCTTTCATTTTCGAGAAGAAGTTTTTTTCTCTTCCGGCAGGGTTTGGTTTAAAGTTTTCTGAATCTCTCAGTTTTTCGAGAATTTCACGCTCCTCCCTGCTAAGATTTTTAGGAGTCCAAACATTTATATTGATCAACAGATCTCCTCTTCCATAAGAATTTACGGATGGAAGACCCTTACCCTTTAAACGAAGGATTTTACCAGCCTGCGTTCCCGGTGTCACCTTGATTCTTGCCTTTCCTTCAAGTGTGGGTATGTCGAGTGATGATCCAAGTGCTGCATCGGCAAAGTTCACATAGGCATTAAGCAACAGGTTCATCCCCTGTCTTTCGAAATGTTCATGTTCAATCTCTTCAACCAAAATAATCAAATCGCCTGGCACACCACCTCGTGCTCCGGCATTTCCTTTTCCACTCATCGAAAGCTGCATACCTTCTTCAACACCGGCCGGTATTTTAATACTGATTACCTCTTCACCCCTGACAACGCCATCTCCGGTACAAGCCGGACACTTATTTACAATTGTTTGTCCCTCACCGCCACAGGTAGGGCAAGTTGAGGAAGTTTGCATTTGTCCGAGAAAAGTGTTCGTAACCCGTGTGACCTGTCCTGTCCCATGACAGGTAGAACAGGTATGGTAAGAACTGCCCCCTTTTGCTCCACTGCCACTACATTCGGAACAGGTGATATATTTATTGACTTTAATCTTTTTTTCAACCCCGTTGGCGATTTCCTCGTAGGTAAGCTTAACCTTCACCCGGAGGTTCGATCCGCGGTTAACCCGCCTTCTCCCCTGCCTTCTGCCACCGCTGAAACCGCCAAACCCACCAAAACCACCGAAAGCATCGCCAAAGATATCACCAAACTGGCTGAAAATATCATCCATCGACATGCTATAACCACCGGTTCCGGCTGCACCACCAACTCCGGCATGACCATAGCGATCGTAGCGGGCCCGTTTATCGCCGTCGCGAAGAACCTCATAAGCTTCGGCTGCTTCCTTGAATTTTTCCTCTGCTTCCTTATCTCCTGGATTTTTATCCGGGTGATATTTTAAAGCCATTTGCCGGTAAGCTTTTTTGATCTCGCTTTCATTTGCGTCTTTTGAAACGCCTAATATTTCATAGTAATCTCTTTTCGACATGCTAAGATTTTACTGTTATTAAAATTTTTTCAGTGTTGAACCATTATTGGCCAATAACCGCTTTGGTATAGCGTATCACCTTTTCGTTAAGGAGATAACCCTTTTCAACTTCTTCAACTACCTTGCCCTTCAAGTCCTCTGAGGGTGCCGGGATGAAGGTAATGGCTTCATGAAAATCAGTATCGAAGGTCTCGCCTACTGATTCAATCACTTTCAGGCCCTTTTTTTCGAGTGTCGATCTAAGTTTATTATGGATCAGGATGAAACCCTCTTTCAGTGACTGACATTCAGTTGCTTCTTCAGAGCTTTTAATAGCACGTTCCATATCGTCCAAAACAGGTAGCAACTCTTTGATCACTTCTGATGAAGCAGTTTTAACGAGATCAAGCTTTTCTTTGCTGGTGCGTTTTCGGTAATTGTCATATTCCGAATAAAGCCGGAGATATTTATCGTTGATCTCATCCAGCTTTTGCTGCAGATCCGATTCCTTCGAAGTGGTAGTTTCGGTTGAAGATTCGATGTGTTGTTCCGGATTGGCTTCATCAGTTCTCATATCCGTATCTACAGCCGTTTGCTTTTTATTGTTAACTTCCGTATTTGTATGCTTTTCCGTTGTTTTTTTATGCTTCTTTTTTGCCATATATCACTTACACTTTTAAGTTTTTACCAACCGTGACCGGATAACAAATAATTTGCCATTAAAGGTATCAGGACAATGTGACAGGAATTTTAAAAATACATTGCCGTAAATTGACAGATGCTCTGTTATAAGCATAAAAAAACTCCGTGTTCTCACGGAGTTCTTTTTCATTATGTCGTTTTATCAGCTGCTTATTCTCATATTGAAAAATGAGCGGTATACAAAATACAGAGCGACCAAAAGGAATATAACACCAATGTAGTGTGCTACTCCACGGAAACCCGGAGCCAGAGCAATTTCCATTGCAAGCAAACCAAATAATGTTGTAAACTTAATGATCGGATTTAAAGCCACTGATGAGGTATCCTTGAACGGGTCGCCAACAGTATCACCAACCACCGAAGCAGCATGCAGTTCGGTTCCTTTCTCCTGCATATCCACTTCAACTACTTTTTTGGCATTATCCCATGCCCCACCGGCATTTGCCATAAAAATGGCCTGGAAAAGTCCAAAAAATGCGATCGAAAGCAGGTAGCTGACAAATAAGGAAACCGGCAAAGAATACTTTAATAATTCATCACCTGTCATTCCTTCTGTAAGTCCAACCGGTGAGGCCAGAAATGCGAAAGCAAGTGCAAAAGAAAATATGGCAATAAATATGTTCCACATCCCTTTCTGTGCATACACAGTACAGATCTGAACAACTTTTCTTGACATTCCAACATCAGCTTTTTTGGGAGCATTCGGATCGAGGTTAATATTCTTTTTAATAAATTCAACTGCACGTCCGGCACCTGTGGTAACAGCTTGCGTTGAAGCTCCGGTAAACCAATAAATTACAGCGCCTCCGGCAATAAATCCAAGGATGCTATATGGATTAAGCAAATTGAGGATCAACTCCGGTTCAACACCAAGCATCTTATTGATAACAAGAATAAGAGAAAAGATCATGGTGGTGGCACCCACTACTGCCGTTCCGATCAGTACCGGTTTAGCTGTGGCTTTAAATGTATTTCCGGCACCATCGTTTGCTTCGAGATAATATTTTGATTTTTCGAAATCAGGTTTGAAACCGAAATCTCTTTCAATTTCTTCAGAAATGCCTTCAGTTTCTTCAATCAATGACAATTCATAGATCGATTGTGCGTTGTCGGTTACAGGTCCATAACTGTCGACTGCAATGGTAACGGGCCCCATGCCAAGCATACCAAAAGCAACAAGACCAAAGGCAAAAATGGAAGGATAGATCATAAATTCATTCAGTCCGAAAGTACTTGCATAATAGGCAATAAACATCAGGGCAATAAATACCAAACCCTTCCAAAAGGCACTGAAATTACCGGCAACCAAACCCGAAAGAATATTAAGTGAAGGACCTCCCTTTTTCGAGGACTCAACTACTTCGTTCACGTGGGTCGATTTAGGACTGGTAAATATTTTTGTAAATTCTGGAATCAAAGCTGCTCCGAGAGTACCGGCACTGATGATTACCGACATTGTAATCCATAGGTCGTGCGGAAGGTCGCCTATGATCAGGTAACTAACCACAAACGTAACAATTATAGATAAAATAGATGTGATCCAAACCAGGGATGTGAGTGGTTTTTCGAAATCAAGCTCATCGGTATTTCCATACCTTGATTGGCTTATTGCCCCATTAATCCAGTAAGAAACAACGGATGTTACGATCATCAGAATACGCATCAGGAAAATCCATGCAAGCATCTGTACCTGGAAATCAACTTCAGTAACCGCCAAGAGGATGAAAGAAATTAGTGCCACTCCGGTTACGCCATAAGTTTCAAAACCGTCAGCAGTTGGTCCAACACTGTCGCCGGCATTATCTCCAACACAATCGGCAATGGTACCCGGGTTACGCGGATCATCTTCTCCAATCTTGAAGATCACCTTCATAAGGTCTGAGCCAATATCAGCAATCTTGGTAAAAATACCACCTGCTATCCTCAGCGCCGAAGCACCCAATGATTCACCAATGGCGAAGCCAATAAAACTGGCTCCTGCATATTCACCGGGAACAAACAGCAGGATGATCAACATCATGATCAATTCAAGTGAGATCAGCACAACTCCGATACTCATACCTGCACTTAACGGAATATTCAACAGACGGATCGGTTTGCGTTCAAGTGATGCAAAAGCCATCCTCGAATTGGCCAGTGTGTTCATTCGGATACCAAACCAGGCAACACTATATGAGCCCAGAATACCGATAATGGTCCAACCAAGGATCATCAGAACACCACCAAATCCGAAGTGTGCATCGCTGAGCCAGCCAAAATAAAAGGCCACCGCAGCACCGATAAAAAGGAACAGGATGGCCAGAAATTTTCCCTGTTGGATCAGGTACGTCTTCCCGGTTTCATAAATCACATTGGCAACATCAAGCATTGATTTATGTGCCCTGTTTTTTTTCACTTTCATAAATTGCATCAATCCGAATAAAAATCCGGCGAGTGTGATCAGAAATCCCCAATATAACATCGTTTCGCCTTTTATGGCTTCGGGAATTACCAGATCAGCCTCACTGGCAAAGGATAATACAGGTAAAGAAAGAATGGAAAAAAATGATAGTAACTTTTTCATATTTACAGTGTTTGATTTTTAATCGGGCGCTAAAATATAAAGTATTTTTTTACCATCGAACTATTTTATTTCAAATAGTTCATACTTTGACGCATGAGTTTTTATGCAATCAACCCACGGGTTCAAAAGAATCATTGTAATACATCCGGTTTAAAATCATCCTATAATAATGCTTCGTTGTTTGTAGTAAGGAAAGGGCTTTATTTAAGTGATTCATTCCCCGAATGATATATCCAGGGCAATCGATCTACAGCGCCGGAGTTGCAAGCCGGATTGCAACATAGCTACAAGTTGCGGTTCAAATTTACTCAACCACACAAAGTTATGTTGATAACTTAATAATTTTGTACTTCGATTGGATACCGGGTTGACAAATTATTAATACTTTTATCCGATTATTAGAAAAATAGGACCGGACAGGATGGATAAAATTAAACTCGAGATCATAGGAATGTCTTACAGCCAGTCGCAGAGCGGAGCGTATGCCCTGATACTGGGTGAAACACAGGGTAAAAGGAGGCTGCCTATCATTATTGGCGGATTTGAAGCACAGGCAATAGCTATTGAACTTGAAAAGATGAAACCTTCACGTCCACTCACCCACGACCTTTTTAAAAGTTTTGCCGAAACCTTTGGAATTGTCCTCAGCGAGGTGGTTATCAATAAATTTATCGAAGGTGTTTTCCATGCAGAACTGGTTTGCCTTGATGGAAAAAAAGAATACCGCATTGATGCAAGAACATCCGATGCTGTAGCTCTGGCACTCCGATTCCATTGCCCGGTATTTACGAATGAAAAAATTATGTCGGAAGCCGGGATCATCGTAGAAGATAAAAAAACAGGGAAAACCAAAAAGGAACAGGTGCCCCAGGTTGGAAAAACCAAAAGTGAATTGTCCGATTTTACCCTTACTGAATTGAAAGAAATGCTGCAAAAAGCAGTTAACAAAGAAGAATATGAAGAGGCTTCCCGGATAAGAGACGAGATCAACCGCCGGAAAAAGAAAAAATAATCCTCCCCTACCAACCATAAAGCAAAAATTAGTTTGGTTATTAATGTGAATATATGATGCGAAAGTTGTTATTGCTGACCTTGTTGATTTTCAACTTTATTTCCCAGCCCGTTTTTTCATCTCCGGAAATGCAGGATTCAGTTAGGACTGCAGGTGTTTCTGCCACAGGTCTTAACGCAGATGATTCAACAGAAGTTTCGGAAACAGAAGTTACTGATAACTCAAAGTCAAATTTATTGATCAGCCGCGATACTTCGGGTGGCTTTAGCTTGATGACTATTTTAAGGGGACTAATCGGGATGGCAGTGCTGATCTTTATTAGCTGGATATTCAGTACCAACCGAAAAGCCGTTTCATGGAAGGTAGTAGCTACCGGACTTTCACTTCAGGTGTTGCTTGCCCTGGGTGTTTTGTACGTGCCTTTTATTCAGGTGTTTTTTGAATTCGCAGGAAAACTATTTGTAAAGGTTCTCGATTTCACCCAGGCAGGAGTTGACTTTTTATTTGCTTCAATGGTTACCGGAAAGATCGAAATGGGTTTGATCAATTTTGTCGTAAAGATTCTTCCTACGATCATCTTTTTTTCTGCTCTTACAAGTTTGCTTTTTTACCTCGGCATCATCCAGAAGATCGTTTACGGTCTTGCCTGGATCATGACAAAACTGATGAAATTATCCGGTGCTGAAAGTTTGTCGGTGGCTGGCAATATCTTTCTTGGTCAAACCGAATCACCCTTAATGATCAAAGAGTACCTGCCAAAGATGAACAAATCCGAGATGCTCCTGGTGATGATGGGTGGTATGGCAACGCTGGCGGGTGGGGTTTTGGCAGTTTATATCGATTTCCTCGGAGGTGATGACCCGGTTCAGAAACTGCTTTTCGCCAAACACCTGCTAACGGCTTCCGTAATGGCGGCGCCGGGTGCGATCGTAGTTTCGAAAATACTGGTTCCGCAAACTGAAGATATAGACAAAACAATAGAAGTAACGAAAGAAAATGTGGGTAGCAATATTCTTGATGCGATCTCCAATGGAACTACCCAGGGACTAAAACTTGCCGCAAATGTGGCAGCCATGTTGCTCGTTTTCATTGCGTTTATCGCAATGTTCAATTTTATAACCATGAAAATAGGTGCCTGGACCAATCTGAATACAATGATCGCTGAAAGTACCAACGGACGGTATTCTGAATTGTCGCTCCAGTTTTTACTGGGTTATACTTTTGCTCCGATCATGTGGCTGATCGGGATACCGGTTCAGGATATTACTCTGGTAGGTCGTTTACTTGGAGAAAAAGTGATCATGACTGAGTTTATCGGTTATGTGAGTCTTTCAGAACTAAAAAGTGCCGGACTTCTCGATTCAAAATCGATTATTATGGCCACATACATGTTGTGTGGTTTTGCCAACTTTGCATCCATTGGGATACAGATCGGGGGGATTGGTTCGCTGGCTCCGAATAAACGAGTGCTTCTCAGTCGTTTTGGAATGCGTGCTCTGTTGGGAGGTACGATTGCTTCATTACTATCAGCTACAATTGTTGGTATGATACTCGGATAACATACAATTTATATGAATTGCAAACTCAATTAATATGAAAGCATTTGCTGCAGCAGTTAACTGCATGGATGGAAGGGTTCAGGAACCTGTGATCAAATACCTGAAAGAGAATTTTGAAATCGACTATGTAGATATGATTACCGAACCCGGTCCGGACCGAATACTTTCAGAAGAACAGGAAAGTATTCGTGTAAATAGCATAAAACAAAGACTTGATATTTCGGTGAATAAACATGGATCTAAAATTATCCTGGTATCAGGCCATGATGATTGTGCAGGGAACCCGACCGACAAAGAAACACATATTGTTCAAACACTCAATTCGGCTGCAAGAATTAAAAAGTGGTTTCCATCGGCAGAAGTAATCCCGGTGTGGATCAATTCGGATTGGGAAGTAGAACCGGTGTAAGGATTTGTTAAGAATTTTAATTATCAGTTTTATTTCCTGATTGCCAATAAACTTCTTTCAGGTGAAATTCGATTCACAACTCAGGTTTCACAACACCCGCCTTTAGGAATCCTGACCTATTTAAAATTTAACAATTGTTTTTCAGGATTATGATTCTTCCGGTTTTTCACCCTGACCTTCTTTTTTGACCAAAACGTTAACCGCTTTCAGTCCTTTGGGACCGGATTCGGTTTCGAATTCAACCTTGTCACCTGGTTCGGGTTCGTTGTCACAATCTTTGATATGAACAAAAACCGGATCCTGAAACTGGTTGCAGGAAATGAAACCGTATCCTTTTGCAGAGTCGAAATTTTTGATCTTACCGGTGTTCATCTGCACCTCTCTCACAAAACCCCCTTTGGGCACAGAAACAGGGATGTCTTCAGCTTTTACTTCGGTTTTTTGTGTTTCATCGGGAGGGGCATCGAGTATCTGGCCGTTTTCATCTACCCATGCGATCATATCGTCAAAGCTGTCTTTCCCCTGTTCTTTTCTTTCCAGTTTACGTTTTTCTTTTTCTTTACGCTTTTTGAGTTGTTTGTTACGTACTTCTTTTTTGCCAAAAGTTTCTTTGGATCTACCCATTCAGTTTAGTTTTTTGTTTATTGCGATCGGAAAAAAGTATTCCTATCTATTTTTTAATTGTTTTTATTGTGTTCAACCTGAGTATTATGCTAAAAAAACAACACCGGTTTCTGCCCAAAAACAGGAACCAGTGTTGATGTTATTCAATTGATATTTGAGTGCCTTTGTGCTATTGTACATTAAAGGCAATCAAGCCTTTATCGCCACGTTTTACATCAAATTGAACTTCCTGATCCGGGCTCAGCCCCGAGAAGGGACTAATGAGACCTGAACGATGCACGAAGATATCTTTTCCTTCGGAGGTTTCAATAAAACCAAATCCTTTGGTTTCGTTGTACCATTTAACTTTGCCTTTGTTCATCTTAATATCTTTTACGTTCACGGGCTTCGTTAACAACCATTTGGCGGTTTTCGAGAGTAGCGCCGTTTAATTCACCGATGGCTTTATTGGCTTCATCGTCGTTGTCCATCACAACAAATCCAAAACCTTTGCTGCGACCACTGTATTTGTCGGTAATGACCTTTACATCGGAAACATCACCGTATTCTTCGAAAACACCTCTCAGGTCGTCTTCGCTAACTTTGTAACCGAGGTTACCTACATAAATATTCATTTGTAATAAATTATTGCCTCAATCAGGCCTGTTATTAATGGCAGCCGGAAGATGAGCCTGGAACAAGGTAAAAGCTTAACCATGCAGGTCATTTGCTGCGTTATTTCTGATATTGAACTCGAAAAAAAGACGTAGAAATAAATTATGGAAAGTATTTAATACGCGTATTTTTCTGATACAAAATCGGCACAAAAGTACATTTTGTATTTGGTAATACCTAATTTTATTATTACCAAGGCAGGTATTTACTCATAAAAAGGATCCAAACAGCAGGTTTAGCAATGGATTTATAGCATCATGCAGTTTCAGCAGAGGGCTGTAACTTTATTCATTCCAGCGCAGTAATTGTCCCTGGTACACAACCTTGTCGTTGTCGAGCAGCCATTGAATTACTTTGATGATCTTGTCGTGATTAGTGCCTGATAGGGTTTCTGCAAGGGTTTTAATGTCGCAGGGGGTTGTCTTCAAAAGAGGTTTAATCTGATTGAGGACACGATCGAATTCATATTCGCTGAGTTCAATTCGGTTTCTTTCAACACAAACATCACATTTACCGCACCTGTTACTATCTTTTTCTCCGAAATAAGCAAGCAATTGCCGGCTGCGGCATTTGGTAGCATTTCCGAGGTATGAAATAACTGCTTCGAGTCGCTTGTCGGTGTCGGCCTTTCGGTTGCGGTAGTTCACATCCGAAAGAGTTACATCTTTCCCATCGAGGCGGGGTGCTAAGAAAGTGATTTGGGGTTGGGTTTTCCTTGGTTGATACTCGATAATCTCATACTTCTGCAGGGCATTCAGCATTTCTTCCACTTTTTTCTCATCAAGTCCAACCCTGTCGGCAAGTTCTTTTTCGCTGATGCGGCTGAACTCTGTAAATAAACCGGCATACGATCTTAACAGGGTTTTTATAAATTTATCGTATTTTACATTTTCAACCTGGAATTTATAGAGATCTTCTTTACGAGCTGTAAAGTGCACTTTTGCATCGTTGTCGACCACCTCCTGCAACACTATATAACCCTCCTTTTCGAGCAGTTTGAGTGAACTGAGGGTGATCAGCGGATTGAGATCATATTGATTGCAAAAGGATGTAAGCTCAAAATCGAAACTCTGATCGCGACCGCTACCTATAGCAAGCCGGCAATAATTACCCAGTGCATGATAGGTGCGCCGGATGGTTTCGATAGGAGGAAATTGCATAGTAAGATTTTCACGAGCAGCAATTATGTCGGAAGGATCAAAAAGCATCACTGCATATGAGAGTTTGCCATCACGGCCTGCACGTCCGGCTTCCTGGAAATAGGACTCGATACTGTCCGGAATATCCATGTGGATCACAAACCTGACATTGGGTTTGTCGATACCCATTCCGAATGCATTGGTTGCAACAATTACCTGTGTGTCACCTTTCATCCAGGCCTCCTGCCTGCTCGCCCGTGTTCGTTGATCGAGACCCGCATGGTAAAACCCGGCACTGATCTTTTGCCGTTGGAGATATTCGGCAATTTCGCGTGTTTTTTTTCGGTTTCGCATGTATACAATACCAGTTCCCTTAAGGTTTTTGATCACTCTGATCATTCGGCTTAGCTTATCCTCTTCGTCTTGAACGACATAAATCACATTCTTGCGTTCGAAGCTCCTTTGAAACACATTTTTTTCCCTAAACAGAAGTTTGTCCTGGATGTCGTCAACAACCTGAGGAGTGGCAGTTGCCGTGAGAGCCAGTGTGGGCACTTGCTCAAGGTGTGATTTGATGTTGGCTATCTCCAGATATGAAGGTCTGAAATCGTAACCCCACTGCGAAATACAATGAGCTTCGTCCACCGCGAGCAAGTTGATGTTCATACGGTGAATATTTTGTGTGATAATGTCGGTTTTGAGTCGCTCGGGAGAGATATAAAGAAACTTCAGGGAGCTATGAACAGCATTGGAGATAACCACTTCAATCTCGGTCCGGCTCATTCCTGAATAAATGGTGGCCGCGGAAATTCCCTTTTTCTTCAGGTTTTCTACCTGGTCTTTCATTAGTGCAATAAGAGGTGAAATCACAAGGCACATGCCGTCCATTACGAGTGCTGGCACCTGGAAACAAACCGACTTACCACCTCCCGTAGGCAACAGGGCCAGGGTATCTTTTCCATCAAGTACTGATTGGATGATCTCCTCCTGCCGGGGCCTGAATGATTGATGCCCCCAATATTTCAACAACACCTGGTGAATATCCAATGTTTTGTTTTTACTGGTTTAATGGGTAAAGATATGATTTTTGATTTTTGATCGCTGATTTTGGATAATGGATTTTGTATTGATTACTTCCTAAATTTGGATTAACTTAATCCGCTGTTAACAATAAATACACATTGCACCTTTAGTTTTGAAAAAATTTTTCAGGTATGGAAATGGAAATATCACAGGTAGAAAAATCACTCAGGGATTGCTTCGAATCGGCTTCTAACATATATGTTGATCCGGCTAATAATGAATGTGAAGTAACGGTATCGATCGATGATTTCCAGGGAGAGATCGATGAAAGACTTTTTGAAAACGGGGTTTTTCTGTCGATGATCGATTATTGTGATGTATATCCTTACAAATATGTATTCAACTACACGATTAAAGAAAAGTCTGCTGCAACCACCGACTAATATGTTAACGAAGAGCGGTATGTAGCCACATTACCGGATTCATCCTCAACCGTTAACTCAAAACTATTTTCACCGTCTTTCAGGTGTTTGTCAAAAAAATAAGTAAGCAGATCGCTTTTTGCATCATATTCCATTAATATCCAGTTTCCGTTTAAAGTGCCTCGGTAGGATCTGATACCGGCTAATTCATCTTTTATTTTAATGCGGATATCCTGCTGAGCCAGCAGCGAACCATTGGCCGGAATATTTACCGGGATGATTTGCGGAGGCAAGGTATCTGAAGCAACACAATACTTTCCGAAAGAACGAATTTGGGTATGAACAAATCCATCTTTGTAATATCCTCCGGCGGAACTCCATTTATTATCATCGTCAACGCGAACGATCAGTAATTTATCAGACAGATCCACCGGAAAATCCTTTGTTTTTATTGCGAGTTCGCACCAACTTTGAAGGGGTGTATATTCGTTGTGAATATGATACATCTCTGAAAATGATCCTGTTGGTCCGGGCTCACTTGTATACACAAAATGAAGGGTGTCATACAATGCACCTTTCGGCACGTCGAGCCTGATTTCTTTATTCAAAAAAGTATTGTCACTGTTGTAATTAAAAACCGTAGCTGAAAAAACAGATTCCTTTTCAGCTGCAGGTAGTTCGCCCTTTACTACAAAACTTAATATCGACGAATTCCCGGCAATGTCGGATACCTCGTATTCCATCCGGTAGATATCACCAGCCTGTGGATTAAAAACTCCATCTTTCAATACTTTTTTATAAATACTGAGTTGGTTGTTGGGTTCAACCCTGCTCTTCTGCACCTGCCGGCGGTTTTTTATAAATTCCGCATAATCGATCAGGCTGTTAATATATCTTGTTTCGCTGAAAGAGAACGACTCCATTTCGTGTTCATATACCAACTCCGAATTGATGCTGAGCCTGATCCTATATACGCCGTTTTTATTAATTCCACCATTAAAAAGATCGATCGTATTGATACCCGTGTAAAACGGTCCGCCAATATGCAGGGTATCCTGTGCCCCAACGACATACCTGCTTCCGGTAATCTTCGGATAAAGATCGATAGCTTTATTGGATCCATTTATAAGGGTATTCGGACCAAAAGGATAAACTCTCAGTAAGTTAATGACCGGAGCCCGTTGATCTGCTACCCGGAAACCAAACAGCAAAGGATTGATCGGATGCTGATCTGCTTCGCGCCTGATTTCAAAATGGAGGTGTGGCCCACCAGAATATCCGCTGTTACCACTATACGCAACAATTTCGCCTTTTTCAACAGTAATATCATCCGGTGTCAGATAGAGATCAATGGTATACGATTCCTGTTGATATTGGCTTTCGAGCACAAACTTACCTATGCGGTCGTTGAATTTTTCAAGGTGACCATACACAGACACATATCCATTGGGATGCGTAATGTAGAGAGCCTTGCCATAACCGCCCTCCTGAATTTTTATACGGCTTACATAACCTCCGGCGATGGCATAAATATTCAACCCGGTTTGTTCACCGGTTTTAATATCGATGCCTGAGTGAAAATGATCGGTGCGCAATTCGGCAAACGTACCGGAAAGTTTCAGCGGAATATCAAGGGGCGAAACAAAATAATCCTGGGGAAAAGTGCTTTGACCATTGAGCTGAACTGTAACCAAAAATGAAAAAATAAGTTTCAGGAGTAGTTTGAACATTAATGTTTAAATTTGATAGTTCATGCAATATTATAAATAATACTGAACGGATAACGCAGCTATTTATTAACATAGCTTCGTGAAAAACAGAAGAAATAGAGTTGGCCTCGAACGTATTTATTGAATAATATTGGCACCCGTGGGGAACTTTTATTACGGGATTTTATCAGAAAATATATAAGGTGGAAAAACTCGATATATCTGTACTTTTCGTTGAAGACGAGGAATTGCTGAGGGCTATCTACGAACGTATCCTCGACAAGATCGTGGCAAGGCTTTATATAGCTGAAAATGGCAAAGCCGGTCTGGAGGCTTATCATAAATATCAACCCGATCTGATTATAACTGACATCATGATGCCTGTGATGGATGGACTAGAAATGGTTGAAAACATCCGTCAGACTGACAATTCTGTGAGGCTTGTGATCTTATCTGCCTACGGAGAAGCTGAATATTTTATGGATGCCATTAAAATAGGGGTAAACAGCTTTTTACTCAAACCGGTAGAAACTAAAAAACTGATCAGCCTGGTTGAAGAACTGGCCAATGGTATCCTGCTCGAAAGAAAGGTAAAAGAACAGGAAAATCAGCGCAAGATTGCCGAGGAAAACCTGCGAAAACTCAACCAGGAACTTGAAAAACGGGTAGAAGCCAGGACTCAGGATCTTCAAAAAGAGATCAAGGAGCGGATCATGGCCGAAGAGGAGTTGAAAGAACTTAACCTGAACCTTGAAAAAAGGGTGATAGAAGAACTTAAGAAAAGGGAAAAACAGCAACAACTGCTTATTCAAAAGTCAAAACTCGAATCGATCGGTGAGATGGCTGCAGGTATTGCTCATGAGATCAATCAACCGCTTGGGGGCATTTCGATGGGACTCGATAATATTCTTTTTAAACTGTCGATGGATGGCCTTTCTGAAGATTACATCCGGTCCAAGATAGATGCTTTGTTTACTGATATCGACCGGATACGGCAAATCATCAACCACGTCAGGGTATTCTCACGCGATCAGAAAAACCTGATTGATGATGAAGTAGATATCAATGATGTTGTTAAAGATTCTCTTTCACTTATCAGCCGTCAATACCATAACCACAACATCGAAATTGCGATAGAACTTTCAAAAGACAAGTGTGTTACCGTTGGAAACAAATACCGCATCGAACAGGTATTTTTAAACCTTTTGTCGAATGCGAAATATGCAGTAGACGAACGATTTAAACATGAAAACGGTATCAATTTCAACAAACGGATAGATATTTCAAGCAAAAGGCTGGACTCAAAAGTAGTGGTTGAGATCCGTGACAACGGAACGGGAATCCCTGAAAAACATCTCGACAACATTTTCGATCCGTTTTTCACAACCAAAGACGTTGAATCCGGCACAGGTCTGGGACTTTCGATATCTTATGGAATAATTAAGGAGATGAAGGGGGATATAAAAGTTGATAGCGTTGAGAACGATCATACAAGTGTAAGTGTTATTTTACCGTTAAAGTCGGAATAATTTTTTTTAGTATGGAAAAGGTCAAAATACTGGTAGTAGATGATGAACAAAGGGTGCGGGACGAAATTGCCGAATTTCTAACCGAAAATAAATATGATGTTCAAAAAGCAGCACTGCCCTCGGAAGCATTCAATATTTTACAAAAGAATGATATACATATTGTAATTCTCGATATTAAACTTCCTGAGATGGACGGTTTATCGGTGTTGGAGATCATCAAGGATAAATATCCCGACATCGAGGTAATTATGATCTCAGGTCATGGCGATATGAGTAGCGTGATTGAGGCGATGCGAAAGGGAGCTGCAGATTTTTTCCCAAAACCATTCCGCCTGATGGACATCAATCTCGCCATACAACGCACCACCCGGTTTATAAACCTGAGCAACAAATACAAAGAACTTGAGAAAAACTACTCACTGATCTCATCAGAAATTCAGAAAAGCATCGGCCACCAGCTAATTGGTAAAAGCAAGGCTATGAAGCATGTGATCAGCATGATGTCAAAGGTTGCCAACGTTGAGAATACAACGGTTTTAATAACCGGTGAAAGCGGAACGGGAAAAGAACTGGTTGCCCGTGGCATCCATTATCTCAGCAACCGAAACAAACAATATTTTCACTCAGTAAACTGTTCTGCAATTCCTGAAACTTTGTTTGAAAGTGAATTTTTCGGACATAAAAAGGGATCGTTTACCGGAGCAGTAGAAAACAAAGCCGGCTGGTTCGAAATTGCCAATAAGGGTACATTATTCCTCGACGAAATTGGGGATATGCCTCTCAGTCAGCAGGCCAAATTACTAAGGGTACTCGAGGAGAGACAGGTATCGAGAGTGGGGAGTCATGATAAAATACCGGTTGATGTGCGGGTGATTGCGGCTTCGAACCAGGAACTTATAAAGATGAGTACCGAAAAAGAATTCCGCCTCGATCTGTATCACCGCCTCAGCTCTTTTGTAATTCACCTCCCACCACTTAGAGAGAGAAAAGAAGATATCCCTGTATTGCTTAAATATTTTGTTGACCATTATTGCCGGACGCTCGGGAAGGAAGTAAAAAAAGTGGATCCTTCAATCGAAAAGGAATTTGTAAATTATGCCTTTCCCGGAAATATCAGAGAGCTGCGTAATCTGATCGAGAGAGCCCTTATCATTAGCGATAATGGCGTATTGAAGCTCAGTGATTTTCAGTTGGGATCTTCAGAGACTGTTGAACCACCCCAACAAATAACCGAAAGTGCCCCAACACCCAATGAACTGATATGGGACCTTGAAGAAGCGGAAAAAACGCTTATAAGAAAAGCACTGGACCGATCGAACAACAACAAATCAAAAGCTGCTGAATTGCTCAAAATTTCATGGCAATCGCTCGACAGGAGGATGAAAAAATTCGACCTTTCGTAAGGATATAACTTTACTTTTTTATAAGCTTCACCCACAAGCTATAAAGGTGAAATTTGAATAGACACCATGACAGAATTGCCTCTCGCATCTAATATATTCGCTGTTGGTAAATTTCTCAGAACAATTTTGGAAGAAACACAATTAGGCCAATTATAGCAGCTGCCATGGCAGAAAACAGTACGGCACCTGCAGCAATATCTTTGGCAAGGCCGGCTTTGGGATGAATATCAGGTGATAGTAGATCGGTTAAATATTCGACGGAAGTATTTACCAGTTCCATGGAAAAAACCAACCCAATGGCCAGGATTATCACAGTCCATTCGCCACTGCTGATATGCAAAATTCCTCCAAGAATCAAGGCAACAAAGGTCAAAAATAAATGTACCCGGGCACTGCGTTGTGTTCTCAGCATATAAAATATACCGCTAAAGGCATACCCGAAACTCTTAAGAAAACCCACTGTTTCTGATGATTTTAAATCTTTTTGCATAACATAAAAGTTTAATTGTGTTCGGCAACATGTTCAAAGTTTTCAGAGGAGCCAAGGAAAAATAAAATATCCCCTTCCCTGAACACAAAATTATCTTCAAACCTTGTGATCACATAATTTCCACGACTCACACCTACCAACAGGATATTGGATTCAATAAATGAACATTCGCCATAAGTGAGACCGGTTAATCTTGATTTTTCAGTTAAAGAAACCGAATGTATTTCAGGGATGGGAGCATGCACAGTTAACCGCGAATACTGCGATTCAGGCAGCGACAGTTTTCTGAACATTTCATATTGATGCACTCTGATCTCATGAACCAGTTTTTCGATCTCCTCATGCGGAATCAGGTACTTTGCAAGGATTCTTGCGAAAATTTCAACGGAAGTTTCAAATTCCTCAGGTATCACTTCATTGGCACCCAATTGATACAAAGGTTCCATATCGCGGACAAATCGTGTACGGATAATGATGTGAAGATCAGGATTGATAGCCCTTGCCGTTTTCGTAATTCGCCTGGTATCTGCTGATGACGGCACCGTTATAACCAACACCTGTGCTTGCTTAATATTAGCATGTTCGAGAATGATCTCCTGTGTGGCATCACCATAATAAATTGTTTCACCTTTGGCAATTTCTTCTTTTACTGTATCGGGATTCAATTCGATGATTACATGCGGTATGTTTGCAATTTTCGCAGCTCTTGCCACATTCCTGCCAACGATACCATAACCGGCAATGATAACGTGGTCATGAAAATGCTCATCAGTTTTAACCGGCAGGTTGCGTAACCCACACCGTAGTTTTTCCGGCATTTTGAATTTAAGAAAATAATCAGCCAGGCGGGGTGCACTATGTATGATCAACGGTGTAAGTGAAAGACTGATTACAGCACTGGCAAGAAAAACCTGGTTGTTAAAAGCGGATAGCATCCCGTATTTAATTCCATATTCCGATAAAACAAACGAAAACTCCCCAACCTGGGCAAGCGAAAGCCCAACCAGGAGTGTTGTCCTGAATGGATAACCTAGCACAAATGCAACAAATCCGGTTACAATGGTTTTCAGCAAAATAATTCCGATAGCAACCATGATAACCAACAAAAGATTCTCATAAACAAAACTGAGATTCAGCAACATACCAACCGAAACAAAAAAGAAACTCGTAAACAAATCTCTGAATGGCATGATATTTCCAAAAGCCTGCTCGCTGAACTCAGATTCGGAGATCACCAGTCCTGCAATAAAAGCACCGAGCGCCAGTGACAAACCAATTGAAGAGGTTAACCAGGCAGTGGCAAATCCAATAACGATAATGGTGAGCAGAAACAACTCATTACTTTGTGTACGCGCAATTTGGTGCAGGATGTAAGGGACAATGTATTTTGCACCGAGGATCATCAGGGCAATCACGCCAATGCCTTTGGCCGCCACCAAAAAATAGGATTGACCTGTATCACCTGTTTGTCCGGCCATAATGGGTATCAGCAATATCATAGGAACAATAATGATATCCTGAAAAATGAGTATAGCAAGCGAAGTTTGTCCATGAAATGTTCCCAGGTCGCCACGGCTTTGAATCAGTTTCATAACAATCGCTGTAGAACTGAGAGAAACCAGAAACCCGGCAAATATTGAATCATTAACCGGCATTCCCGAAACGCGGGCTATCAGAAAAGTAAACAGGATTACCAATCCAACCTGCAAGGCTCCCCCTACGATGACTGATCGCCTCGCTTTGATCAGGTTTTTAATCGAAAATTCGATACCGATGGTAAACAGCAACAATATAATGCCGATCTCGGCCAGTATTTCTACCTCATGCACGTTCTGGATAAGACCAAGCCCATGCGGTCCTGTGATAATTCCGGTAAACAGAAAGCCGATAATACTTGGTATCCTGACTTTATAAAATATATAGATTACCAGAATGGAGAGCCCGAAAATGACCAGTATGTCCTTTAACAATGGAAATTCCATGCTACTAACGTGTGCTTTGTTTTGGGATTACAAGTATAAAAAAATTCGCAATAATTTTTAAAGGTATGAACCCATAAGAACCGAATTTGTTGACATTTCGCAAGATGGCAAAAAAAAAGCTACCCTGCAGGCAGCTTTAAATATCTTAATAGCCCTTCGAAATCCTGGACTAAAATCTTTTTTCCTTGATTCTTGCTTTTTTACCCCTGAGACCACGCAGGTAGAAAATTCTTGCTCTGCGCACAACACCACGTTTATTGATGGTGATCTCTTCGATGAAAGGGGATGCGATGGGGAAAATCCTTTCTACGCCAACGTTTCCTGAAATTTTCCTGACTGTGAAAGTTTCAGTGTTACCACTTCCGCTTCTTTGCAAAACTGTTCCCTGGAAATTCTGGATACGTTCCTTATTTCCTTCTTTAATCTTATATTTTACAGTTATGGTATCACCGGCTTTGAACTTGGGAAATTCCTTCATCTCAACCGTATCTTCTACATATTTTAGTAATTCATGCTTGCTCATCACTCAATGTTTTAAGGGTAATCTTAAAAAGGGTGCAAATATACAGCTTTATTTTTTTTACTTGCAAAAATAATTATACATTTTTTATGAAATAGCTCAGGTAAGCTTGCAACATCATACTGACCCACACATATTGAGTATTACCATTTACAAAACACTGTTACCCGGATGCCTTGTTCTTAGGGAGAAGCAGATTGGATTTTCTCCCAAACCACTATATCTGCTTTCTCAATATAATAAAAACTATGTAGCTTCTTTTCCCAAATCGTCGAAGCTGGTTTTTAAATGCAAATCACGCTGTGGAAATGGAATTGTGACATTGTTTTCCCTGAATTTATCATCAATCATAAACCTGAGGTCACTCTTTGTATTTTCAACTCTGAAAGAATTTTCCGTCCAGAAATAGAGCTGAAAATCGAGGGAGGAGTTTCCGAAGTCGTTAAATCTTACAAATGGTGCAGGGTTGTTCGAAATATTTGAATGCGCTGATGCACAACCCAATAAAATATTTTGCACCAATCGTGTATCCGAGCCGTATGCCACACCCACATCCACATGAAATCTTGTATTACGCTTATTGTGACTCCAGTTGACCAGCATATCGTTTACCAGCATATGATTGGGAACAACAATTACATAGTCATCACGCGTTTCAATTTTGCTGGTTCGCAATCCGGTTTGTTTCACTTCTCCGATCAGATCACCGAATTGAACCACATCATTCAATTTGATATTCCCTTCAAATAAAATAAGGATACCGGCCACGTAATCATTGAATATCTGTTGCAGACCAAGTCCGAGGCCGACCAGAAGTGCCGCAGAACTGGCGATTAGCAGATTGAATTTAATACCGATCGATTCAAGGCCAATGCCAATGGCCACTACCCAAACAAAATATTTAACGATCTGAAACAATGCATAGGTTCCGCCGGCCTCAAGTTTACGTTTTTTCAGCCTCCGGTCGATAAATTTCTTTATCACACGCATCAGTAGCCACGTTACAAAAATGATAACAGAAAAAACAAGCAACTGATATACGGTCAACTCAAATTTATCGGTTTCGATGAGCCTGAATTCGATGAGCTCTTTTATGGTCATTTTTACAAGTTTAATCGGAATATCACCAGTTTGAACACAAAACTAAAAACAAAACGGTAAAAAAAGGGCTGCCTTTCAGCAACCCTTCATTTTTATTTATTTTTAACAGGATAATCTGGAACCGGAGGTAATTCTTCCGGCCAATCTTTCAATTCTTCCAAAATGACTTCGATAGCTTTGTTAAGCTGCTGATCAATTCCTTCATATTCTTGTGCCGGGTCATTATCTATTACAATGTCGGGTGTAACACCTCTTCCTTCAATCACAAATTCTTTGCCTTCGCGGTCGTAGGTTGCAAATTCGGGCTTTCTCAAATCTCCTCCATCGATAAACGGCAACGATCCCCTGATACCTACAACACCTCCCCAACTGCGCACACCTATAATCTTACCCATTTCAAGCGTTTTGAACTGATAAGGAAATAAATCACCGTCAGAAGCTGAATAATTATCAATCAGCATCACTTTGGGGCCAAAATGCATTCCAGTGGGACTGGTATAGGGTGTTCCGTTGCGACTGATGCGCATCATCACCAGCTCACGACGCAGCCGTTCAATGATCATGGGTGAAACATTCCCACCGCCATTTCCGCGGTCATCGATTATCAACCCACGTTTGCGAAGTTGTGGATAATAATATTTCACAAATTCATTCAATCCGCGCGCACTCATGTCAGGAATGTGAATATAGCCAACCTGTCCATCGGTAGCTTCATTCACTTTCCGAATGTTTTCGCGAACCCAATTAAAGTAATACAACCCGCTTTCGTCATCAACGGGAACCACAAGCACCTTGCGGCTGTTTTCCATTGAAGGTGATCCTGCTATAGTAAGCTCAACTTCTTTTCCTGCCTTACCAAGCAACGATTCATAAATGTTATCCATCTGGTTGGTTGGCATACCATTGACAGCAAGGATAAAGTCATTTTCTGAAACATCAACACCTACTTCAGTCAGAGGAGAGCGGGTGCCTTTATCCCAGTTTTGTCCCTTCAGTATTTTTTCGATTTTGTAATATCCCGATTCATCGCGGCTCAGTTCCGCACCCAGCAAGCCGGTTTGGATGCGTTCGGGTTCCGTTTTATCACCACCGTTTACGTAGGCATGACCGGTGTTCAGTTCCCCAATCATTTCACCGATGATATAATTCAGATCGTTCCGGTTGTTTACGTAAGTAACCAAAGGTTCATATTTGGTGCGGATTTCCTCCCAATTTACACCATGCATATCCGGATCGTAGAAAAAATCACGCATTTGCCGCCAGGCCTCATTGAAAATCTGGTTCCATTCTGACTTCAGATCGACCCAAACCTTCATATTCGACAGATCGATATAGTCATCCGGTTTGATATTACCTTTCGGCAGATCAATCACAAAATATTTATCTCTTTCCGAAACAGCCATTTTTTTCTGGTCAGCAGAAATGAGATAACTACTGTAATTACCCAGGTCTGTCTCCTTTTCTTTTTCCAGATCATAAACCATTAAAGAGGGCTTATCCTTTTTTGAGGAACCGGCACAATAATAAACTGAGTTTCCAACGGGATTAATGTTCCAGTAATAACCGGCTTCTCCCGGCAACTGAATAATTCGGTCTGCAATTCCGTCGAAATCGATTTCAATGTTATTATTTTCCTTCTCAGTGGGCGAATCATCTGTTTTATCCTTGTCAGAATTTTTCTTGTCCTTGCCTTTCTCCTTACCTTTCTCTTCATCTTTATCTGTTTCAATCTCCGACTTGTCTTCTTTCATTTTCACCTCATCGTTTTCAGGTTTAAAAGGATTTTCAACATCTTTACGAAGGGTAACAAAATAAATATTGAACATATCGCGATAGGCAGTATTCCATTCAGTCCAGGAATAGATCGGGTTAAAATCGCGGGCAGAAGTAAAAAAGAGGTATTTGCCTTCAGAGCCGAAAACCGGGTTTCCAGAGCTATACCAGTTATCGGTAATCCGGTGTGCCTGCCCATCATCAAGTCCGAAGACGTACACACCTTCCATTTGATCCCTTGATGAAAGCGAATATGTAACCCAACGACTGTCGGGAGCCCAGTTGTAATCTCTGATCTCACCATCGGGATTATGTACTACCTGTATTATTTCCCTGCTATCGATATCAATATATTGCAGATTTTGGTTGCGATCGGACCACATCAATTTTTTGCTATCGGGCGACCAAATCGGATTGTATTTATAGTTACTGCTTTCAGAGGTGATCTGAATGGCATCTGTGCTACCATCCTGTATCTGAATATAGATTTCATCTTCACCGGTACGATCCGAAATAAAGGAGATATATTTCCCATCGGGCGACCACTCCACATTTCTATCGTGCACACCCGAAGATTTTGTAAGATTTCTGGTGATCCCCTCTTTAACAGGAATTGTCCAAACATCGCCACGGGCACCTAATGTAAGGCGTTTGGCATCAGGTGAAATCGCCCAGCTATCAATATACTTAGAAGCATCTTTATATTCTGTTCTGCTTTCAAGCATATCGTTTGCAATTTTAATATTGATCTTTTGCGTAGTTTCATTCGGAATATCGTAGTAATAGAGAAATCCGCCGTTCTCGTAAACAATATAATCACCTCCGATTGAAGGAAACTTGATATCGTACAGTGTGTAATTGGTTACCTTTCGGGTTTGGCCAGTTTGGATGTTGTAGGCAAACAGGTTCATAATTCGGTCGCGGTCTGAGAGAAAATAAATTTCCTCTCCATGCCACATGGGAATGATGTCCTGTGCATTGTTATTGGTTATATTGACCGTTTCCTTTGTTTGAAAATCGTGGATCCAGATATCATCTGCCATACCTCCGCGGTAATATTTCCAGGTTCTGAATTCGCGAAAAACACGGTTATAGGCCAATTTTCCGCCATCAGGGCTATAACTGCAAAAACCGCCTGACGGTAAAGGCAATTCCTCTGAAAGACTCCCATCTACATTGGCAAGAAAAAGCTGTCCTTTAAATGAATTAAATGACTTTTTGCGGGATCTGTAAACAATCTGTTCATTGTCTTTCCAGGTCATCACAATATTATTGGGTCCCATCCTGTCGGAAATATCATCCCTTTTCAGGGTTGCTGTATAGGTAAGCCTTTGGGGTACGCCTCCATCGGAAGGGATCATATAAACCTCGGTATTTCCATCATATTGTCCCGTAAACGCGATATGACTACCATCAGGTGAGAATCTGGCAAACATTTCATACCCCTCATCATTTGTGAGTTTTCGGGCGGTTCCGCCTGCTTTATCAACAGTGTAAAGATCGCCTGCATAAGTAAACACTACCTGGTTTTTTGAAATGGCCGGGAATCGCATCAACCGGGCCTCATCCTGCGACATTCCGGGTTTCAGAAGAAACAAAGCCGGAATCAATAACATTAACATTCTGTTCATGGTAAAATTTAGTTTTTTGATTATGAATAAATAAAAAAATCCTGCTGAAGGGTGCAGGATTTCAATCGTTATAATAATTTTCGATTTCTATGAAAATTGGTTATCATTTTCCTATTCACAAGCTGATTTAAGATTGTTTGTTTCAGAAACAATGATATCGATCACCTGTTGATCAAGATCATTATTTAATGGAGCACCTGTGGAACTTTCGATGGTTTTCCAGGCAAGACAGTTATCTCCCGTATCAGAGGCTTGCTGCGCCTTTGCAAGCGAAAGAATTGTGTTAATTGTTGAACTGTTGGTAAGCCTGGTGTTGGCTTTCTCCAGAATCGGAAGTGCTTTCTCAGGATTTCCTTTATCATCTATTAAAGTAAGGTATCCCAGGATAAAAAGTTCTTCACCGTTCAATTTTTCCAAATTCAGGTTTGTAAAATCTTCTTTGTATTGACGGGCAATAAACTGTTTGTAAGTCTCAGCTATGTTACCTTTTGCATTGTTTCCAATAAATGCGTTGATCACAGCAGCTTTTTCATCAATAGGCGTATTATCATCCATCAGGAATTGAGCTACAAAACCATTAAAATCACCATTACTTTCAATTTGCTGAATTAAATCAATGTGGCTATAATGCTGATAAAACTTCACGAGAGAGATTTCATTTGCGCCATTCACAAAAGTGAAAAAAAGCATTGAAATGAACAGGGCGAATAAACTATTTTTCATCTGTTTAAATTTTTATTTGTTTGGTCACCTTAGCTTCCCGGCATTTGAGAACAAAAAATCAATTTCGTTTTCATCACCGGAATTTGTGCCAGATTATCAGACACAAAGATAATCAATAATTGAATGAAAGACAATATAAAGCGGAATTTGGGTTGCATCTGTTATCATATCCATCAATACAGCGCCAAATAAACAAACTTTATATTCAGGTTATTACTTATATCCAACAAACAGTTAAATCCATTTAACCAGTGGAAAATCCTGCCTGTGCGGAAGATCTTCATGTTTTGGAAATATCCTGAATGCAAAATCAAAAACCCCTGATTCAGTTAAATTCAAGGTGCAGGTATAAATGGCATCTCCATTTATAGTTTCTCTTAGATCAAGGCTTTCCAGTTTAATGATCTCTCTCACTTCATCGAGCACTTTCTGGCCCAAAACCAGGTCAACCCCCAGATATTTTGGTTCGATCTGATTGGTATTGATTTTAAGTTCGACATCGAAATTTTCTCCCAACGAAAGTGGCTTATTTGTAGTATCAGGCAAACGAAGTGATATAACTTCAACGCCGGCCCATTTGTCAACAATGTGATTTTTCCAATCTTTGATTTCCCGTGCCAACTTATAATTATCTGCCTTAACTTTAGCGGATTGCAGAAACAATTTACTGTAAAACTTATCAAAATAGTCATCGATCATCCGCTTCATGGTAAATCTTGGAGCAATTTCGACAAGGTTTTTCTTCACCATGGCCATCCACTTATGCGAAACACCCTGTTTGTTTTTTTCGAAATACACATCCAGAATCTCCTCTTCGAAAAAACGGTAAATAATATCTGCATCCAGTTCATCCTGGAAAGCCTGATTGGCATATGTTTTGGCTTCCGCAACTGCCCAACCGGCATTTTTTACGTAACCTTCAGCCCACCAACCATCCAGCACACTCAGGTTGAGAACACCGTTCATGATTGCTTTTTCACCGCTCGTTCCACTGGCTTCGAGGGGTCGTGTGGGTGTATTCAACCAAATGTCCACCCCGCTTACCAATTTCCTTGCAACACCCATATCATAATTTTCGAGAAAAAATATTTTACCAATAAAATCGGGCTGCTTCGATATCTCAATAATCTTTTTAATCAGGTCCTGTCCGGGTTTATCATTTGGGTGTGCTTTCCCGGCAAAAACGAATCGCATGGGCCTTTCCGGATCATTCAAAAGGTCGGCCAGCTTCTTTGTATCGGTAAACAACAAATGCGCTCTTTTGTAGGTTGCAAAACGTCGGGCAAATCCAACATACAAAGCATTTTCGATGATACCCTCAGTTGACTTATAGATGGTTTGCGGACTCTCCTGCCGCTTTTCAAGATCGCCTACATATTTTTTCTTCAAATAGGCAACAAGTTCGTTTTTTGCTTTTACACGCTGGCGCCAGAGAACCGCGTCGGAAATGGTATTGATCTTTTTCCAGGTTTCGCGGTCATGCAGATTTTTACCAAGTTTTGTTTCATAAAATGACACAAAATTGGGGGCAGTCCATGTATTAAAATGGATACCGTTGGTTACATAACCGATATGCAATTCTTCCGGATAATATCCTGGATAAAGATTACGGAACATATCCCTGGTTACCCTGCCGTGAATTTTACTTACACCATTGATTTGCTGTGATAGATTGGCAGCAAGGATGCTCATCGAAAATTTTTCAGTAGGGTCACCTTTTTTATATTTACCGAGATTGATAAATTCAGTCCAGCTAATGTTCAACCTGTCTGGATAATGCGGAATGTAGGTCCTGATAATATCTTCGCTGAAGGTATCATGACCGGCCGGAACAGGTGTATGTGTAGTGAATAATGAAGAAGCACGCACAATTTCGAGAGCAACAGAAAATTCCATTCCAAGATTTTCAACCATATGGCGAAGTCTTTCAACGCCCGCAAAAGCCGCATGACCCTCATTTAAATGATAAAGCGCAGGTTTGATATTGAGCGTATTAAGCAGTCTGACACCACCCACACCGAGTAAAAGTTCTTGTTTAAACCTGTTGAACCAGTCGCCGCCATACAAACTATGGGTAATTTCCCGGTCCTCCATGTTGTTTTCTTCGATATCGGTATCGAGCAGAAAAAGGCTGACACGTCCGATTTTGAGTTCCCAAACCTTTGCAAACAAGGTTCGTCCGGGAAGGGCAAGGCTTACCATCACCCATTTCTCATCTTGATCCCTAACCGGCAACAGGGGAAGATCAGTATATTTCTGAGGTTGGTTCTCCGCAATCTGGTCGCCAAACAAGGATATGCTTTGCTCAAAATAACCATACCTGTACATCAGGCCTACTCCGGTAATATTTTTATTGGAATCGCTTGCTTCTTTCAAATAATCTCCCGCCAAAATCCCTAGTCCGCCGGAATATGTTTTTATCGATTCATGCAGACCGTATTCCATACTGAAATATCCGATACTTTCTTCAGGCTTTTCTTTCGGAACACTCAGATAATCCTTAAACTCACGATAAACCGAATTCATTCCCGACATGAATTCTGCGTCGGATTTGAGTTCCTGCAATTGCTCGTACGACAGCCTGTTAAGCAATGCAACAGGGTTGTTGGAAGTTGACTCCCAAAGTTCTTCATCAATGGAGCGGAATAAATCCTGCGCACGATAACTCCAAGTCCACCAAAGGTTGAAAGAAAGTTCTTTCAATGGGTCCAGTTCGTCAGGGATCAGTGTACGGACATAAAACTTTTTCCATTCGGGCTTATCAGCTACGCCATTGGTCGGGAAAACATATTCAACCAGCGCTTTTCGCTGAACGATATCGCTTCGCTTATCAGCCAGCGCACAAGATATTGAATACGCTTCGTCATAAGCAGAAGCCAGCAAATTCCATTGGAACTTTTCTGATAATTTAAAAGCTTCCTGACTCGCTTTTTCTGTTACTTTGGCATCAATTTCTGCAAAATGCCTGATCGAATCAGCAATGTCGCTTGTAAATGAGCTGTAATTTTCTTCGGTTCGATCAACCACAATGACCGATTTATGATCCACCTTCATTTTTGCCTTTACCCAGGCTCCAAAACCGGCAAGTGTAGTAGTGAGAGTAGGTATCCTGAAAGCTATACTTTCCAGTGGCGTATAACCCCAGGGTTCATAAAATGAAGGAAATATCGTAAGATCGAAAGCACTCAGAAAATGATAATACTCCAGGTTAAAAATTCCATCCGATCCATTCAGGTAAACGGGTACAAACATGATCTTAACCTTACTTCCTGAACCATTGTTGAGGTTGTTCTCCAATATCCGGCTAATTACCGGGTCGTTAAATTTATCATACAGATTATGGGTAAGATACTCATTGGTTATTGCCTTCTTAAAATCTGTATTATCCATCCTTTTAAGCAGGTCACGGTTGGGTCCGGATTGATTTGCCGGGACTGCAATGATGGCAAGGATCGTTTTGCCGGCTTTCTTTTCCGAATTGATCTTACTTAAAGCATCGATAAACGCATCTATTCCTTTGTTTCTGAATTCATACCGACCACTTGTCAGAACCAGCAATGTATCATCATCCAGCTTCTGGTTCATTAGGGCCTGGGCAACATCGAGTATTATTTTGCGTGATTTGTCGCGGGTTTCCTTTCTTTTATTTTCAGCGGGAGCAAATGAATCAGAGAATCCGTTGGGAGTTATCAAATCGGGTTCACGCTTAAGAAAATATTTACACTCTTTTGCAGTAATTTCACTCACTGTGGTAAAACAATCAGCATGCAAAGAGGCATTCAGTTCAAGAGAATACTTTGAAACAACACCGAGTTGCCTGGCAATTTCCGACGGATTCACTTCAGCAATTTTCGAATATAACGGAATGTTGTTTCCGGCCATTGAACGGCCCAGGATGGTTGCATGGGTCGTAAAAACAGTTCCAATCTTGGGTGCATTTTCCTTCAAATACAAAATCCCTGAACCGGTCATCCATTCATGAAACTGGGCAATGACTGCATCGGGTTGCGAAATGTAAAAATCATAAAAACTTTCAATCACTTTCCCGGCAGCATAACCAAACAAAGCTGGTTCAACATAGTCCCATCCCCCGGTTAACGAATCGAGTTTATAGGTTTCCCAGAAACCGGCAAAAATCTTATCTTTTTCAGTGAAAAAGGGAGTAAAATCAACCAAAACAGCAACCGGTTTGCCAGGGATGTTCCAACGTCCGATCCTGATTCGGATACCTTCCTTTTCAGCCTGTATTGTCCAGGAGCGATAAATGGATTTGTCTTCGATGAAATCAGGATTTTCACGGGTTTCTTTCCATACATCCGGACCAATAAAAATGTATCGGTCATCGTACCCTTTGCTTACCTGCTGGTATTTTGAAGATAATACTGTGTAAATTCCACCGACTTTATTACAAACTTCCCAACTCGTTTCAAATATCACATTGGGTTTTATAGTATTTTCAGACATTATATTCAGTTTAAGTATTCAGATACATAAATTCAAAAAACGGGTGCAAATATATTCTTTAATTGAGCAATTCAAAAAAAGTACTTTTTAACACTGCGGAAATTACTTTGTTTAAAGGGTTCCGGAATAATCAAATAAACAATCTGAAAGGGTTTGTGTTTTATCAAAAAATCAATCATATGTTATGGCTGAGCTGAAAACAAAACAAAATAATCTGGATGTAAACGAATTTCTGAACACCATCGAAGATGAACAGAAACGGGCTGATAGCCTTGATATCGTTGATATGATGAAAAAAGTGACCGGTGCCGAACCCAAAATGTGGGGAACCAGCATCATAGGTTTTGGCGAAACACACCTTAAATATAAAAGTGGCCGGGATTTGGACTGGTTCCGGATTGGATTCTCTCCACGCAAGCAAAATCTCTCTTTGTACGTAATGGGCTATTTGGATGGATATCAGGAGTTGCTTGACAAACTGGGAAAGTACAAAACCGGAAAAGGTTGTCTGTATATAAAAAGGTTATCCGATGTAAATTTAGACATCCTTGAAAAGATCTTCGTTAAATCTGCAAAGAAAGAAACCTACGAATGATTTTGTAAGCCTGCAACCGGGTTATCTGCGAATAAATCGTGGCACCCACGAAAATCCTTTAAAAAAGGTATCAGGCAAAAAACAGGTAAGCCATCAATATGGCAGCAATAATTCCGGTAAAATCAGCTATCAGGCCGCAGGTAACGGCATAGCGGGTTTTCTTAACCCCAACCGATCCAAAATAGACAGCAATGATATAAAAGGTAGTGTCGGTAGCACCCTGAACAGTGCTGGCAACTCGTCCAACAAATGAATCCGCACCATAGGTATGCATGGCATCCACCATCATACCTCGGGCCCCGCTACCACTCAGTGGTTTCATCAGGGCTGTGGGGAGAGCTTCTATAAAAGCAGTGTCAATCCCCATAAATATAAATATGCTTCGTATGGATTCAATCAACATTTCCATCGCTCCGGAAGCCCTGAAAACACCAATAGCAACGAGAATTGCTATTAGGAAGGGAATAATCTTAATGGCGATTTTAAAGCCATCTTTTGCCCCTTCAATAAAAGTTTCATACACATTGATCTTTTTACGGACTCCCAATGCAATAAAGGCAATAATGATACTAAACAGAATGAGGTTAGAAGCAATGGATGAAATACTGGTGATCTGCTCCTGGGGCATTGTTGAAAACCAATAAATGATGCCGGAAATAAAAAGTGTAAGACCACCAAGATAAGCAATGATAACGCGATTTAAGAGGTTGATCTTTTGGTAAATTGCCACAGTAATCAACCCGGCCAGAGTGGAAAAAAAAGTAGCAAGCAAAATCGGAATAAATATATCGGAGGGATTGGCTGCTCCGAGTTGCGCCCTAAAAACCATGACGGAGATAGGCAAAATGGTAAGTCCGGAGGTGTTAAGCACCAGGAACATGATCATCGCGTTGCTGGCTGTATCTTTGTCGTGATTTGTTTTTTGTAACTCATCCATCGCTTTTAAACCGAGTGGAGTAGCGGCATTGTCGAGCCCGAGCATGTTTGCGGAAATATTCAGCATCATCGGTCCATAAGCCGGATGCCCTTTGTGTAGTTCTGGAAAAAGTTTATTAAAAAACGGTCCGACCAATTTAGAAAAAATCTTAACCACACCTCCTTCCTCACCTATCTTCATTAATCCTAACCAAAGGGTAAGCACCCCGGTAAGACCAAGTGAAATCTCGAAACCGGTTTTGGCCATATCAAAGGTGCTGTTGACCATTTCGGGAAAAACTTCCGTATTACCCAGAAAAATTAGCTGAAACAGACCGACAACAAAAGCTGCAAGAAAAAAGAATATCCAGATGTAATTCAATGCCATATTGCCTGTTTTGAGTGCCGAAAATAAGCGAAAAATGGTCTCGTTCGTTCATGGATTCATGATGTTTTTAAGAGTCAGGTGTTAATAGCCGGTCGATCCTTAGCTGGTATATCGGTTTGCCTTCTGAATCTCAGCAACAGAAATGAAAGGAAGTAACAAAGTAACTAAATTTAACCTGCAATGTAGTTGAGAATAATTTTCTGAACCTGGAAAAAATTTGCTTCCTTTAATCCGGAATTTATGAAAGAACTGTTATTAAAAACGAAATTTATCCTCACTGAAGGAGCCATCGTCGAGAGGCTGAAAGCTGAATTTCATTTAAAGATGAATCCCGGTGTTAATCATGCCTTGATGATCTATCAGCAACCCGCAGTCCTCAAAAAGTTATACAGGCAATATATCGAAACGGCTCAACGATTCGATCTACCGGTGATGATCATGACACCCACCCGAAGGGTTCACGTTGAATCGGCCCGGCAAACCGGATTTGCCTGCGGTAAATTAATTGAAGATTCCTGCAATTTCTTGCTCCAGGTAAAAAACAGCCATGGCAGCTATTCACATAAACTTCTGGTTGGCGGTCTGTTAGGATGCAAAAGTGATGCATACAGCGGTGAAAGAGTTTTGAATTCCGATGAAGCATATTATTTCCACAAACAACAAGCGGACATTTTCGGCAGGCAAAAACTTGATTTTCTATTTGCAGGCATTATGCCTGAATTACAAGAAGTGATTGGAATGGCCAGAGCTTTGAACGAAACCGGAATTCCATACTTCATTAGTTTTATGATTCGCAAAAATGGTTGCCTGCTGGATGGAACCTCCATTGCTAAGGCCATTCAAACCGTTGATAAATCGGTTTCAACAAAACCGGTAGGTTATATGGCCAATTGCATCCACCCTTCCAATCTTTTAAAAGCCCTTCAACATCCTGTAAACAAGAACAGCCCATTATTGAAAAGATTTATTGGAATTCAGGCCAATGCCTCCGCGCAAAGTCCGGAAGAACTCAATGGCTGCATAATTGCCGAAAAAGGTGATTTTGACGAAATGGTTTCGCAGATGGTTCACCTTCGTCAACACTACGGTCTCAAAATTTTTGGTGGTTGCTGTGGAACCAATGATGTTTTTATTGAAAAATTAGCAACCGGTTTAATCAAGTACATTCAATGACCCTGTTTCTCCAGCTTCTTATGAGAAATGAGGTCAAAAATCAAACCCAGCAATAAAATTAAGATACCAGCTGTAGCGGCCAGCCAGGGCGGATTTGCAGGAGAATTCGTTTTTACATACAAAGTGGCATACAGGGTTGGGATGAGTGCTGCGAGTGCCACTAAAACCAGTGAAATTCCAAAAAATGTTTGTTTTTGTTTTAACCAGGAAATAAAAAACAAAGTGATAGCCACAGAAGTTGCAAGCCATCCTCCTCCTGAAACACGCATCAGAGCAATGATAAGTACCTGCAAACCGGCATCAACTTCTTCCCAGGGTTTTTCAACGGCAATGGCATGATAAGGCATAAATTCACTGCGAAACAAATATATCCCGGCAAAAAAATACCCCAAAATACCGACGAGTGCGTAAAAGATCTTTGATAGCGTTGCGAGCGTTTTCATGAATGTTCCTTTCTGAATTTTAGTTGATTACATTCAATTAACATATTTAAATTGATTTTGATCCTTTGATACACAGGAAAAATTCAGAATTGATTA
>JAGQVF010000357.1:0-1289 GCA_020438135.1 Bacteroidales bacterium
ATCTTTTGGGTATAGACTTTTTCATCCGTAGTGATCTTCATGAAATAAATGCCTGCAGGCACATCCATCCTTCCGAAAGAATTTGAACCTGAATTCAGGCTGATCGTTTCATTTTTTAAAACTTTTCCATCCATGTTGATCAGCGAAACATCAGCAATTTCATTACTTTCCCAGTCGATATGCAAGGTATTACCCTGACGAACCGGATTGGGGAAAGCAAAATTTTGAGCCGTTTGATTATCCTGAATTCCGGTGGTTGCCGGATAGGGATCCTTATCGTACCAGATCAGATCATCGGTGCTGAATCCGTCGTAGGTTTCTTCCATCAACAGAAGCCAGAAACGGTATTCAGTCGAAACCCAGGCCCATTGTTCTTTGGTTTGGGTAATGGAAGGAATACCACCGACATAATTTACCTGCTCTCTGTAAAAATGATATCTTACTACATTTTCATAGGTACCGGTAGGTAGAATGAGAGTACCATATCCATCTGCTTCAAAATCGAGGGAGCCATCAAAAGGCAAACCTCCGAAACCCGGAATATAGGAAACACCTTCAAATTCATCGAGAAATTCATCCTGGTACGCGTAGGGTAGTACAACAATTTGTTCTTTGTCAGAATAAACAAAACTTACTACAGAATCAGGAGCTAGCATTATTGCATATCCTTCCACAGTAAGCGAAGTTGGGTTAACATTGTAGTACGAGTAGGAGTCATCCCAACTGCGTCCGCAAAGGTTGGCATTCGGAAATGAATCTGCAAGCAGTCCGGAACCGGGCTGAATGTAGTCGAAAAATTGTTCTTCCGATTCAGTGAGCCAGGTCATATCCCAGGTTTGGTTTGCGCCTGCATCGCCCGGATTAAGGGCATTGTCGCAAATAGCGATGGTGACATAATCACCCGTTAATGGCATATTGGCCTGCGTAATTTCAAGCTGACACATCGCCATGGTCGATAGAAATATTAATAGAAATGTAAATACATTTTTCATCTTAGTTGGTTTTTAAAATTATCCATAATAAGTGTTTGCAAAAGTATCATTGGCGTGGGGGCAGATCAATCACCCATTTAAGGGATTTTTCCACGGTAGTATTTCTCCGGTTGTATCATTTGTTTTTAAATTTAGTTTATAGATTGTGGTTGTCAGAAAGGATAACAGCTTAAGGGCGGATAGGTTTAACAAAAAGATAAAAAGTGTATCCTTACGTGAAATCTTACAGAATTGTTTCTCAAGTTGATGAAACCTGAACTGGAATGAAAACTATTGGAGTAAAACTTTTGCTACATA
>JAGQVF010000357.1:1403-5559 GCA_020438135.1 Bacteroidales bacterium
TGTTGTACACTGTGATAAATGAATCAAGGTTTTTTTCTAGCTGGAGCTGAATTTCGAAAATGCCGGCAGATGGATTGGGAAAAACAGTAAAAGAATTTCGCAATTGGTTTTCATGGGTAAAATTAGGTTCATGTGTAAGTTTGGCAACGAAATAATCGAAATGCGGGGATTGGAGAATTGTATCGTTTGCAAATATTATATCATAGTTGGTCTTTCTACCAACTATATATAAATTCTGGTTAAATTCAAGTACATTATTAATTGTGTTGATACCTCGAATGGTGCTGCCTTCCAAAACTTCAAAATTATTTGATAAAGTGAAAAATGCTTTGTTGTAATGTCCAAAACCATACAACGTTGTTTCATCCATTGAAATAAAATGGTTAAAAGAAGTTGAAACCAATAGCTGTTTATTGGAAGTTTCTGTTAAATTCTGAACTCCCAATCCATCCATCTCGATAAAAATCTGTTTCGTTTTGTTTCCAGCTTCATCATATTCATATAATACATTGAAAATTGAATCATTTATTTCTTTAACAGCCAAAATATAAATCCTTGAAATTGTTTTGCATGATATATCACAAACATAATCTGGCTGAAAATTAAACTCATCGTTGTACCACATTAAGTCATTTTCCTCGTTGAAAAATAATATATGATAGCAGTTTTTACCCAGCGTATCTGCATCAATCCAAACAGAGGTGGGGCTTTTGAATGAGAAAAAAAATAATCCGTCATAATTCATGCCTGAAAAGGGATTATATGAGTACTCAGTTTCTGCCAATTTAGTAAACTCAACCAAATTGCCATCCTGATCAATTTTTAGTCTAAAAAGACCTTGAAAATCTGTCTGTATACTACTTCCTTCAAAACTGAAAGTGCCTGTGAACGTACCCAAAAGATTAATATTCCCATCTCCTGTAGTGGTTAAGCTGGTAATGTGAAAACTGTCCTTTTCCAATTCGATGGCCCATATTGAATCACCATCTTCTGTATATTTTCGCAAAAAATAACTAGAGAGATTTAACCAGTTAGTATATGTAAATAGGTACAGATTATTGTCATTGTCAACAGCACTGTATTTGATTTGGTTTTTAGGAAGTGAGGTTTCTATTACAGAACTATAATTTAAGCTTCCATCAGTATTGTATTTTAAAATGAAAATATTTTCATTTTCAGGATTTGTGGAGGTTAATTCCACATTGTTCTCCACTTTGATTGAGTCTGAAAAAACTCCAACAAAACCTGGATTTCCAACAGAATCAACAAAGGAACCTGTTGTGATAATAGACTGACCAGATATTCTGGAGAACCATTCAACACTTGCATATTTTGATTCCAGGGAGTTTCCACTTCCATCCTGGTAACTTAAAATTCGTCCATCTGCACTTGCGGTCCAAAGCGTACCATTTTCTGTAGCAACAATATCTGCACAATTGTTGTCATTAGAGAATAATATATATTCCCAGGTCATACCACCATCATCTGTTTTTAGAAATTTGTTTCCCACCTGCATGAAACCCAGGTTAGCATTTGCAAAATATATTTTGTTAACGTTATCAAATAATGTTATTGGAATTTGTGGATGATATAATTGCCACGAAATTCCACCATCGGTTGTTTTGTAAAAATTTTTATTCCAATCTGTAGCCATTCCGGTAAACTGAGAATTCATTGAAACGCTTATGTACCCAATATTAGCACCCGGATCAACTTTTTGCCATGAATCACCGGAATTCGAAGTATAATATAATCCATCTCCGGTAGATATAATACCTGTTGAGTCATTGGAAAAGCTATAGTCATTTAAATATCCCATACCTGTTTCAACCCATGTAATGCCACCATCTGTTGATTTGTCCCATAGAGCATATGCCATTTTATCATTGATGAATTTTAAGGATTCTATATTCCATAATCCTGGAATGATAGATAAGTATTCCCAGTTATCACCACAATCTGTAGACTTATATATGACCCCGTCCTGAAAACCTGTGAATAATATGCTATCGTTCATAAAATTAAATGACATTGGAGAAAGACCATTGAGCCCAGTCTTAAATACCAGATTCCAGTTATTGCCTCCATCAGTAGTTTTCATAATAAAACCATATAATTCCAGGAATCCAGCATTCTCCCGACCAGCTACAAAACCTGTGTCATTATTTATAAAATTAATGCTCCAAAAACTATAGTCAGGGTTTTCATATACAACTTCCCATTGAGAGATTGAAAAATAGAATGAGAAAAGAAAAGCGAACAATAAGGTAGATTTTTTCATGAGTCTCAGATTGTTAGTTACAACTTCAAATGTATGTTTTTTTTCTTGAATAAAAAACTTAAATCAGTTACCGGGTTTAATGGACAGGATTTCGGTTTACCTATTGGCAAAAGATTAATTGAGATTGGTTTTATGTACCTTTGCAATTGTTGATTAAAGTGATTTTTATGACGCAGAATATCGGTCTCTTTTTCGGCTCCTTCAATCCCATTCACATTGGGCACATGGTTATTGCCAACTGGTTTGTGGAATATACCGATGTGGATGAGGTGTGGTTTGTGGTGAGTCCGCAAAACCCGTTTAAAGAAAAAAAATCGTTGCTGGAAGATTACCACAGGCTTGCGCTGGTGAAAGAAGCGATTGGGGATGACACCCGGTTTAAGGTGACCGATATCGAATTTAAGATGCCTCAGCCCTCGTATACCATTGATACTTTAACCTACCTCGAAGAAAAATATCCCGGTAAAAAACTGATTTTGATAGCCGGTTCGGATCAATTGCCATCTTTTGATAAATGGAAAAATCCGGAACGTATCCTGGAGTTGTATCAGATGTATGTGTATGCCCGACCCGGCACCCGCGGCAGTAAGTATGACAATCACCCTTCCGTGAAGGTTTATCATACACCACAGATGGAAATTTCAAGCACTTTCATTCGTAAATCAATTGCTGAAGGAAAGGATATGCGATACATGCTTCCCGGGCGGGTATGGAAATACATGCGGGAGATGCATTTTTATGAAAAATAAAAAACCCGGACGACCAGCCCGGGCTTTAAAGTAGTTTCTACTAATTCTATTCAGCGCTTTCCGGTTTTAACACCCCATACACATAATGGTCGAGGGTGATGTATTTGCCGGCTGCCTTTTGGATATCTTTTGCCTTTACGTTTTTAACCGCTGCATTGTAATCTTCATCACTCATCAGTTCCGAATCGTGGAAAGAGATATCTTCCAGTTTTTTGATCCAGTAGCTGTTTTCTTTCACATCGGTTTCTCTTTCACGGAGGAAGGTTTCCCGTGCTTTGGCCATGTCTTTTTCGGCCGGACCGTTTTCCTGAAGGTCTTTTAATTCGTTCAGGATCACCTCCACCAGTTCGTCCACGCGGTCGGGTGCACAACCGAAGGAGATCACAAGTTGGTATTGTTCTTCAGGATATTTTGAAATTTGTGGCATCACCCTGATTCCATAAGTGCCACTCTCATCTTCACGGATCTTTTCACGCAGTTTGATGTTGAGCACCTTCACCAGGTATTTCGAGATCAGGTTTTGCTCGAAATTGTATTTGTAATCACCACGCATAACAAGGGCTACCTGACTTTGCGGCTCCTTGCCTTTGTGCAGTGTAAATTCGGTGATACCCTCAGGGAAACCTGGATTTACGTTCCGCCAGGTAACTGTTTCACCTGCCGGTTGAATGCCGCCTATGTATTTGGCTACCGGCAATTTGATAGCATCCTTGTCGATGTTTCCAACAAAGAAAAACTTATACCCGCTGATGTTTCCATACGCTTTGTTGTAGAAAGCATAGATGTCTTCCTGTTGGATGCTTTTTACCTGCTTTTCGGTAGGGATCACAATGGTTCGGGGTGAGTTTTCTGTTGCCACTTTGTAAAGTGTATCATAGAAAGCTACCCTCGGATTTTCCCTTGAAAATTTCACCTGGTTCAACAGGTTATCGATCGATTTTTCAAATACCGCTGTGTCCATTCTGGGACTTGTAAAGTAGAGATAAAGCAGTTCAAAAAAAGTATCGAGATCTTTCGGAGAAGTGCTTCCTCTGTACCCTTGCTTCAGATCATCCAGAAATGGTCCGAGTGAGATGATCTTGCCGGCCAGTTTCTTCTCAAGTTCGATCCCTGAGAAATTGCCGGC
>JAGQVF010000358.1 GCA_020438135.1 Bacteroidales bacterium
ACGCCTGCTCCTATTTATGTTTTATTCAAAGAGGGGGCATCGAGCCCGGTTGAAAACCAGTTGAACATTGTGGATGTTATTCCCGGTGACGAGGGATACAACGATTTCTGGCAAGTTCATAAAGTAGATGTTCCTTCGGATTACGTTGCGAATGTTGTGACCAGCTACCAGGAGATCATGGACAACGGATATACCGTAACGCCGATGCCAACCCTTGTTAACTGCCCGGTTGTGCCTGATGGTTCAACAGCAAGTTTACGATATACCGATAGCGAGTCGAATGAACTGGTTCGCGGATGGTACAAAGGTATGGTGGTATATTATTTCAGCTTTTTTGAGAAAGACCTGATGACCAATGCGGAGAATCCTGTGGTGCCGCTTTCAGGCATTTATGTGACCTTCAATATCAATCCCGATCAGGCCGGTGGCGGACCTCCTTCAGGTTTTATGACCGAATCCGACGGTATGCAAACGCACAATGTATTGCAAACCATTCCCGAAGACGGCGGATACTCACCGCTTTGGCTGGTAAACATTTACGACAATGCCGATTTTGATATGGTGATGGACTGGAACTCAGCAACCAGTGCAAACATTCTGGCGCAGGGTGCTGCAACTGTAAATTGCCCGGTTGTCTGGACCGTTGAAACCAACAATCCGAACACGGCTGAAAAAGCCTCCATCGACCGGTTTAGCGACGATGCCGGCAACCTGTTCATGCGTTCTGCCAATCCCGATCTTCCCGGGGCCAATGTTCCCATCGATTTCGACCAGGGTCCGTTTATCACGCAAGGATACAGTCCTGACGGAACTTCGGTAAGGTATTACAATTTTGATGTAATGACCACGGCTCCTGCGCCCATTTATGTACTGTTTCGTGAAGGTGAAGATTCACCCGTGGAAGGCCAGTTAAACATTGTGGATGTAATTCCTGGAGATGACGGCTACAACGATTTCTGGCATGTACATAAGGTAACCGTTCCTTCGGGTTATGTTGCCAATATGGTTAGCAGCTATGATGAGATCATGAACATGGGTTATGACATTATGCCTACCGAAACATTGGTAAATTGCCCGGTTGTTCCGGATGGCTCTACAGCTAATCTGCGGTATAACAACGATGAATCGAACGAGTTGGTTCGTGGCTGGTACAAAGGAAAAGTGGTTTATTACTTCAGTTTTTTTGAAAAAGACCTGATGGTAAATCCCGATAATCCTGCAGTACCGATATCTGACATATATGTTACTTTCAATATCAACCCGGGTGAACCAGGTGGCGGACCACCTTCAGGGTTTGTAACCGAAACGGGAAGCATGCAAACGCATAATGTATTGCAAACCCTTCCTGAAAGTGCAGCGTATTCTCCTCTGTGGGACGTAAACATATACGACAATGCTGATTTCGACATGGTAATGGACTGGGGCACTGCGACAAGCGCCAATATTCTGGCCATGGGTGCCGCAACAGTAAATTGCCCGGTTGTTTGGAAGCAATAGTGAAATGGCACATTTTCATTGGTTCATTATTGCAGCAGGCTGTCCTTTTCAGGGCAGCCTTTGCTATTAGCGCTGGTTATCAGCCTCATATGCCGGATTTTTTTTTCGTAACATTTTTATGAAAAAGTTTTTGCCGAAAAAAAAATTAAATATTTTTGATAAGTTGAATTTTATTGAAAGATGGCTAAAAAAAGAATTATCACAAGCATTGAAAAAGTATCGCAGGAGGTTCGTGATCTCATCACCGAGACCTATCCGCTTGGATGGAAAAACAACGTTTTAAGGATCAATAAACCCAATGGTGAGTTTTTTCATGCCATTACACTGGAAACCGACGAAATATCGTACCTGATCAAGGTTGCTGTAAAAGTTGACTCAAAGGCTGACCTTGAGAAAGAAGAGGAAAAAGGATATGCCGGCAGCAGTGATAATGGTGATGACGGGGCTGAAGAATCAGATGATGAAGTTGCCGATGACAGTTCTTCTTCTGATGAAGAATAAATGGAACTATTAAAGAGGAATTGGATCAGTCTCCGAATTTACCTTTTGTTAACGCGTATTTACCTCCACCAGTAAAAACCAACACAAGCGATATCAGCAAAAACAAAAACGGCGTTTCAAGCGACCATGCACCTGTTGCCTGCAAACTACCTATATCTCCCATTTTTACAAGATAAATTGCCATCAACATATTGATAAAAACAACCGCAGCCGACAACCGGGTTTTATAACCCAAAATAATCAGGAGCGGTGCAACAATTTCACCCAGGTAAACTCCGTAAGCAATAAATTCGGGTAAACCATGAGCCACTAAGCTTTCCTTTACGAATACTATTCCGTGTATCAGCTTATTGATACCATGCAGGATCAATAGAACAGCCATTCCTATTCGTAGTATAAACAATCCCGTATCTTTTCCACTAAACATAGTACACTATTTTGTTTTCGATAAAAATCTACAATCCACAGGAGAATCGCTTAAAGCAAAATTACCATGAAACAGGTCGGCGTCTGACAGGCATGGTCATACACCTTGCTCCTCCTCCTCCCCTTGCCAGCTCTGAACCTTCGATAGTCACAACATATTTCGAAAGGTCGTTCAGATTTATTTTATTTTCAATTACATCAATTGCCTTTACAACCTCATACCCAACCTTATCAAGCTGGGCAATGGTATATTCGTTTCTACCGTAACCGATCACTTTTCCGGGTCCAAGCGCAAAGAAATTAGCACCACTGTGCCACTGTTCGCGCTCCTGCTGCCAGGCATCTTCTGTTCCGCCACAATATAAGGGCTGCATATCAAAGCCCAGGTTGGCCAACGATTCGAGAATGTTTTTTTCTTCACGGATTTTCACATTTCCGTTGTCGATTGTGATATGAATGGTTTTAAAACGATTGGGCTGCAAAACCACCGGCTCGAAAACCATGCATTCATTTTTATTCAGAAAAGTAAAAACCATATCGAGGTGAATAAACGATTCGCGGCCAGTTGGTAATTCCTGCACGATGATGTGTTTAACATTTTTCTGCTTACGATGATGTTCCACCACCACATCAACACCCTCAGGAGTTGTTCGCGCTCCAATGCCAATCAATAATACATCTTCGCGGGCAACCAATACATCACCTCCTTCAATGCTCACCTTATCGGATGGGGCATTGAACTGGGATGTTCCAAAAGTGCTGGTACCAAAGGGTTGATAAAAATCAAAAATAGCTTCCATAATGTGGGATTCCCTTTCCCTTACCTGGTTGGCCATTTTGGAAACCAACACCTTATCACCTATGGAAACAGCGGCATCGCGCGTAAAGAAAAAATTGTGAAGTGGCCGAAGAGCAAATCTTTGCTGGCTCAGGAAACGGCTCAGGCTATCACGTGTTAGCGGCACACCCTCTATCATGGCAGCAGCAAGCTCCTGCCGGTTGAGGCCTGAGAGGTATTCGCGAAGGTGGGGATCGAGGCAATCGAGACAGATTCGCCCCAGAAGAACATTTCTTACCTTTTCATTTTGCAGTACTTGCGACAGCAGTTCCTGAACTTCGAAAACGCGGGCTACCTTCGACAACACTCCTTTCAGTTGTAAAAATTCATTCTTTGCCACAGATAAATTCAGGATATCACTATACAAGGCGCGTTCGGCATTTTCCGGTGTCATATTTTCAACTTCACTGCCGAGGGTATGTACAATAACTGCTTCGAGATCTCCTATCTCAGAGTCGACCATCACTTTAAAATCCTTTATTTCAGCCATTTTATAGTTTATATTGAGGCTGCAAAGGTAAAGAATAATACGGGAGCTTTAGCATCAGATAGCAAGCTACTCAACAATCATCTTGCGGGTAATTGTGGTATTTAGAACCGGGTCGTATAACCGGCAGGCATAAACACCCGGTGAAAGGTTGCTTTTACTGATGGTGAAATGATCTGATACAATATTTTCGAATTTCATCACGACATTTCCAAAGATATCCGTAATGATTAAAGAAGCATCATGCAGGCCATGGCCCGAGGTGACCCTGAAAACAGAATTGTTCTTCACCGGGTTCGGATAAATAACGAAAGCAAGTGGTTTGGCATTTTTTTGAGGATTAATGCCTGATATAACGATGCTGTTAACTGATCCGGGGGTACCGTTGTTTTCGGAAGCAACCCAGCTACCCGGTAAAGCATTATCAAGGTCCCATTGAATGAGTTCAAGCGTCGGACCCGTGCCATTAGGAGCTGTTGGCCAGGGTTCCTCTTCATCGAAATGAACCGTATCAACCAAAACACCATCGGCATTAAACAGCCTTATCAATTCGCCATTGCTTGATAAACCAAAATCCATTTCACCCATAAAGTTTTCCACATCGGGGAAAAATGTGGTAAAATCTGCCGAATCTCTCACAATTACGAGGTAACCCTGTGAATCAACCAGAGTTCCTTCAGGAAACTCAAAAATGTGATCATCATCTTCATCTTTAAATTGCCAACCCGAAACATCAATGGAAATGTCCATCGGATTGTAAAACTCTACCCAATCACCACAATCAAAATTATCGGCTGGATTGTAGTTTATTTCGTTGATCACCAACGAATCGGCGAACTCCTTGAGTTGAAATACTGCCTTAACAAACTCCCCGGTTTCAAGATTCAGCGTAACAACTTTCGACGTATCATCAGGATTAAATTCATGATTAAAAGCCTCCCAGTGATCAAATGTATATGCCGGATTGGTTTCAACTGCTTCGAATCTCGTTTCAACACCTCCGAAATAATAGCCACCAAATGAGGATTCATCCACCACAATTGAATTCAATTTTACAAGACCTGCTACAGGTGGGTCAATCATTACGTTTAATTCATAAGGCCCATCAAGGTTGTAACACGAACTCAATCCAGCAGGCAGGAAATTGTGACGTGCCGTAATAAAATTTCTGATCTTTTGAACATTGTTTTGCCATTGGGCGACAGTACCGCCCCATCGGGCAACATGCTGTGGCATTTCAGGCAGCATTCGAGCCTCAATAGAATCGAGGTAATTGATCATTCTTTCCGGTCTGAAAACGGTATTATACAAATCGACATACCTGGAAACATAGTAGGTGTAAAACTCATCATTGTCGAGCAAATGGTTCAGCATCAGGATGTGTTGTTCAGGATCGGCGGTAAGTCCTTCAGGGTAGCAGGGAGATACAGTGGGTTGCGTGCCCGGCACACCCGTGTAGTTAATATAATGATTGAAAGTTGCATCTTCATCCCACAACACATAGCCCCATTTCTGGTGACCGCCATCAGGATTGGTGCCTCTCCACCAGCCGACATTCCAGTTGATCCAGTCGGAGCAAACAACAAATGAATTGATCAGGATATAATCCACCAGGCTTTCATAATCCAAACGGGTTTTCACATAATCATAATTATCCTGATCGGCCATGTCGTTGTATTTAATAAAATCATGCAGATCGTTCCAATCGTTCCAGGCTGCCTGTCCGCCGTATTCAGCCCAGCTTCCGCCCCACAACATCAGGTAATAAATGTCGTATTTCCCCTGGTCGTAATAATAATCTGTAAAATCGTGATCATTTACCTTTTCACGGAAACCATACACACCCCAGTAAATGCCATTTACATATAAAACCCCTTTCTGACCTTTTCTGACGTCAAGATGCATATCGCCCAACTCAGCTGTATTTTGAACAAAAAAGTCGCGTAAAAGTGCGCTGGTATCTATACCCGGATAATTGTCATCACCAGCAGCACGAAGAATGATGCGCTGGTATTCATCCCGATCTGTTATTGGAATTAGTTTTTCACGAATGGCATAATTGTAACCACACTCATCACGTGAAATATAGTCAATGCTACGCTGATCATGTACCCATGAATCCTGGCCGTGTTCGTTAAATTCACCGTACCCGAATGTTGTCCGAACACCATCTTCGTTGAAGTATTCAAAAGTACCAAAGGGTCGCAACGATTGATTTCCATTCAGCAGGTTGTCAAGCTGTTCTGCTGAACACGACATAACACCCATATTGTGACTTTCGTTGATGAAATATGTATGAAAAGTGATGAAGCTGGGCAAAACATCAGAATTGCTGCTAAAAGTTCCGGCATTGATAATGGTTGTTTCGCTGACCGGAACAGCACCTGAATATTGTTGAGAACTGCTGGTAGGTTTACTTCCGTCGGTTGTATAACGAATTACGGCATTTGGTTCCGTGGTCGACATCGCGATGTTTAAAGAACTGGTGTAAAATCCGGCTGAATCACTCATCACTGGTTTTTCAGCGTAATGCGTATAGGCATTGGCGTTGTTATTTGTTGCTTTTGGAGTCGGATTTGTAAAAATGACCCAATTTTCGCTACCATCGGGTTTCCTTCCCCGGGCATGCTCTTTTTGAGTCAATTGAAGCTGCACAGCATCAAGTTGATTCAAATTCATATCACTTAACACAATGGATTCAGGAGTATCCTTGGTTTGACTTAATCTGAAGTTAACATGATAATGATCCCCAACAACAAGATCTCTGCCCGTAGCCCAAACCCTGATAAATCCATTTGGCTGGATCTCAGATCCATCCGGGAACTGCCACTTATCCGGTTCATCCTGATCGTCGCTCAGGTAATACCCACCCAGATCAAGGGATGACGACCCTGAATTATATAATTCGAACCAATCTTCATGGTGATTGAAATTATCAATAAATGAATCTAAATTTGAAACGGAGTATTCATTAATAACAACCTGTCCCAAAAGTTGAGTTGAAAAAACTGATAAAGCCAGGATATAAATCCACTTGGTAGAAAGGTGTTTCATGATGTGATATTTATGGTGAACAGTAAACCTTTTCGACTGTTAATTGCGAAATTACGTAATTTCCAGATTCAATAGACAGGATTCGGAGCCCGAGCGTTGCCTTTACTTTTAAAGATGGCTGAGAGATACTGAATTTTATATTTTTGCGTTAACTGAAAAACAAATTCCCGATCAGATGAAAGCATTCAAACAAATCAACCTTAAACCCGAAAAAAGGATACTCTTTGCATATGTTTCCCTGCTTACCGTAGCCTGTATGTTCATTTTAATATCACCTGTATTTGCCCATAGCGAACTGCCCCGAAGCCTAAACCATGTCAACAATTTTGAAGCTGAAAAGGTTGCTCCTGAGCAATTCCCCGCCAGGGGTATATCCGTAAAGACAAATAACCTTAACGATAATATAGATTCTCCCCTTCATCAGTTTCATCAAACGTATTTGGTGAAAGCTTTCGTTGAAA
>JAGQVF010000359.1 GCA_020438135.1 Bacteroidales bacterium
TGTTCTCTCGGCGATACCATTTTATCTTTATCAGGAAAATATTTGTGCATAAAAAACAGGATCATATCACGTGCAAACTGGTCAAAACTCGGATACATGGTGATCTTGCCAAAAAAGTACATCACACCCGGATTTTCAACCGTGATGGCTCCAAGCCCGTCCCAAAGGTTATCCAGCGAAAACATCCCCCTGCGAAGGTTAACAGTGGGCTGATACATCGGCTGCACAAACGACCTTCCAAGCTCGAAAGTGACCGGCCAGTAGTCATCGATATATTTTTGAGAAAAGGTGAAAAGGTGTGCCGTAGGCGTTTTGGGATGGCCGTTTTGGTCGTTCTCCACATCACGACCCACGATGAAACGGTAACCTCCAACGATCTCCTCATCTTCCGGATTCCAAACTATCAGTTGTTTAAAGGGTGTGGATGAGATGTCCCACTCGTCGATATCGCAGTTTTTACCCGTTCCTCCGCTTGCCTCACGAAAGGTTTGCTCACGCAGCCGACCCAGTTCCCGCATCAGGTTCGGGGCCTGATCGTGGGTAAAGATGTAGATCTGGTTGTGCCCGTTGTTGGTATCACGAACAAACAATTTATCCGTTAATTCCTTTTTTAGCAGGGTTCTGTCGACCGGTGGTATGATCGTTTCCATATGATTCATTTTTAATATTCTTTTTCAGGGTTAAAAGGTTCTCTCAGGCCATTTCCCATCGCATACACGTAGCTTTTTAATTTTTGCGCCCATTGCCCGAAGTTATATCGTTTATCAAATGTTTCCCAGGGGATCGGCTCTCCGAAAATGATGCGGATGGTTTTGTTTTTTTGTTTGAACATCTCATCCGGCAGGTATAACATCTCAATGTTTGCCCCAATGTTCAACCGTTTCCTCAAATTGGCCAGGCTGTAGAAAAAACCCGAATTTCTGCCATCCACAAATGTAGGGATGACATCGCGTTTATATTTTTTCGCCTTGGAGATAAAAGTGGTTTTCCATTCGAGGTCTTCGATCTTTCCGTTTTGCCGGCGCGAAACCAATCCGGCCGGGAAATAGAGCATCAGTTTTTCCGATTCGAAGGTTTGATGAATGATCTGGAGGTTTTCGGTATTGCTTCCATGTTTATTCACCGGGATAAAAAGGGGTTTCAGGTTGGGCAGATACAGTAAAATGTCATTTACCGGAAATACGATATCGGGTCGCCGCTGACCCACCACATGCATCAGCGCAACGCCATCCAGCCCTCCCAATGGATGGTTGGACGCGATGATATTCCGGCCGGTTTTCGGAATATTTTCAACACCTTCAACCTGTAGATTGGCTCCAAACTCTTTGATCAGGTTGGCAACAAAAGGCAATCCCACCAATTGTTTATTACGGTACAAAAAATCGTTGATGTCGGCTTCATGGGTCACCCGGCGCAAATAACTGAAAACAAATCCGGGAATAAACCTGGCAATACCCGGGCTTTTTTCCCTGAAAACATTTTCAAGATCGATGGTGCGTTCGGTGATCTGTAAATCTTCCATGCGTTGTGCTGCTTGCAACGACAAAATTACTCAATAATACGAAACGTGTTTATTGAAAA
>JAGQVF010000048.1:0-1375 GCA_020438135.1 Bacteroidales bacterium
TCCACAAAATAGGAATCCGAATCGGGACTGATGTGCTGCACAATGATGACCGGAACCGGAAAATCAGCAGGAAGCTGAGGCAACACGGTTTTCAGTGCTTTGGTGCCACCCGCCGAAACGCCTATCACCACAGCATTGTACTTTCGTTTTTTCATGCACTTATCCTTGATTTCGGGACGATGGTTTGTTTTTTATAGATCTTTTCGCTGGCCGACACCTCCGTAAATTTTTCGTAATAGTCGGTAAACCGCAACGATTCGCGTGAACCGAGGGCCAGGAAACCGCCATGTGTGAGGCTGTCGAGGAAAAGCCGGATCACATGGTTTTGCAAATCGGTGTTGAAATAGATCAGCACATTGCGGCAAATAACCATGTTCATCTCCCCAAAAACACCGTCGAGGACCAGGTTATGATCGGCAAACACAATGTTTCTTTTGATCGATGGATTGATGATGACGCTGTCGTATTTGGCACTGTAATAATCGGCGAAGGAGTTTTTACCCCCCGATTTCTGATAGTTGGAGGTGTATTGTTTGATCCGGTCCATCGGGTAGATTCCCTGCCTGGCTTTTTTCAGGATCATCTGGTTGAAGTCGGTGGCGTAGAGCTGCACTTTGTCGTACAGGCCTTCCTCCTCGAGTAAAATAGCCATCGAATAAACCTCCTCACCCGATGCACAGCCCGCATGCCATATTTTGAGGAAGGGGTAGGTGCGCAACTGGGGAATAACCTTTTCACGAATGGCCTGGTAAAACGACGGATCACGAAACATCTCCGTAACATTGATGGAAAGGTCGAGCAGCAACCGGTCGAAAAATTCCTGGTTATAAATCACCTCTTTCACCATATCGGCAATGGTTTCAAAATCTTCGAGATTTTTCCGGTGCAGGATCCTCCGCTTGAGGTGCGCCTGTCCGTAGTTCCTGAAGTCGTAGCCATATTTCATGTAGATCGCCTCGAGCAGCAACCTGATCTCCAGATTTGTAGTTTCCATACAGTTGACTTCCATAGCTAATTATCCAAATTCAAAAATCCATTACTTCCCCGCTCCTAGCTCCACGCTCCACGCTCCACGCTAACTATACATCCACACCCGCAGCAACGACAGCAGTTTATCGGTATCCACCGGTTTGGTGAGGTAGTCGTTGGCACCTGCGTTGATACATTTCTCGCGGTCGTCGCGCATCGCTTTGGCCGTGAGGGCGATGACCGGTAACTTTTTATGTTGCGGATTTTGCCGGATCTGCCGCATCGCTTCGTAACCATCCATTTCAGGCATCATGATATCCATCAAAACCAGGTTAATGTCTTTGTTGTTGTCGAGTTGTTCGATGCCTTCCCGGCCGTTTCGGCCAACTTCCACCTTGATACCGGC
>JAGQVF010000048.1:1435-23162 GCA_020438135.1 Bacteroidales bacterium
CACCTTTTTCCCAGCCAGGGCAGATTCTTTGCGATGCACCATTTTCAGGATGTTCTGTTTGTCACGCGGAAGTGTCGACTCGATCTGGTGCAGAAAGAGGGTAGCTTCAGAAAGCAAACGCTCCGGCGAATGTGCTCCTTTGATGATGATGCTGTCGGCATATTGCTGCAATCTGTTATTTTCCTCACGACTCAGTTCTTTTCCGGTATATATGATGATGGGGATACGCGGGATCGAATCGTCTTTGCGGATCTTTTCAAGCAGGTCGAACCCCGAAATATCTTTCAGCCCCAGGTCGAGGATCATGCAATCATATTCACCCGAACGGAGATTTTCGATCCCTTCTTTACCGGTTTCCACAGCTTTAATTTTAATGCTGTTATTATCGATCAGATCAACGATGCTGTTACGCATCACCTTGTCGTCCTCAACGATCAGCAGATTCCTGACCGATTTGGATAGCGTTGTTTCGATCTTCGAAAAAGCCGAATTGATCGATTCAATGCTGGCCGGTTTGGAAATATAGCCGATCGCTCCCATCTTCATCGCTTCGAGGTTTTTATCGGATGCCGACATAAAATGCACCGGTATGTGCCTGGTGTCAGGGTTCTCTTTCAGGCGCTCCATCACCTCCCAACCATTGATACCGGGCAGACCGATATCGAGAATAATCGCCTGTGGTTTATAAAAATCAGCGTAGTGCAGACCGGTTTCACCGTTTCGCGCAAGCAAACATTTGTAATCCCTTTCGTGCGCAAGGTCGTACAAAATCTGGGCAAAATTGGTATCATCCTCGATGATCAGGATCACCTTATCTCCTTTGTTGATATTTTTACGATCGTCGCGGATACTTTCATCCGCCAGTTGCATATCCGCTATTTTTTCCTTTGTCTCCTTCATATCAGCGATCCCGGCTTTTCCATTGCCATTTGAAGGAACAGCTAAAATCTCTTTCGTTTCATATGCCGGAAAAGCTTTTTCTACCGACCAGGTTACCTGATCCAATTCCTTAACACTACCGAACTTTTCTGGCACCATCAGTGTGAATGTGCTGCCTTTTCCTTCGGTACTTTGCAGGTGAATTTTTCCACCCAAAAGTTCTGATAAACTTTTGGAAATGCTTAGTCCGAGTCCTGTCCCTCCGTATTTGCGACTGATGGTTCCATCGGCCTGTTTAAAAGCTTCAAAGATCATCTGTTGTTTTTCTGCACTGATGCCTATACCGGTATCAGAAACTGAAAAACATATCAGCTCATGTTTGCTGTTTCCGTTCGGTTTAAAATCAAACTGTCCGTTTGGCCGATCGATCCGTAATTTCACTTCGCCCTTATCGGTATATTTAATACCATTTGAAATGAAATTTTTGATGATCTGCATGAGCCGTTGTGGATCCGATTCAATTTCATCAGGAATATTTTCGCTCAATTCAATCTTAAAATCTATGCCTTTTGTTTTGGCTACTTGTCCGAACTTATTGTCAACATCGGCCACAAACTGTTTGAGGTTAAGCTTATCGAGATTGATTTCCATCATTCCCGATTCAACCTTCGATAGATCGAGCACATCGTTTATCAGTTCCAGCAGATCTTTACCCGATGAATTGATGGTATTTGAAAACTCGATCTGTTTGGGTGTGAGGTTGTTTGTTTTGTTGGTGGACAACATTTGAGAAAGCACAAGAATGCTGTTGAGGGGAGTGCGCAACTCGTGTGACATGTTGGCCAGGAATTCGGATTTGTATTTGCTGGCCATTTCAAGTTCACGGGCTTTTTTCTCTATTTCGCTGTGTGCCGTTTCGAGGGCATCGTTTTTCTGACGGATGTCGTCGCGTTGTTTTTCGAGGTCTTTAGTACGTTCTTCCAGTTCTTCATTGATCACCCGAAGTTCTTCCTGTTGGGTCTGCAGGCTGTCTTCGGAAGCTTTCAGCGCTTTGGTTTGTTCTTCGAGTTCCTCATTGGTCTGACGTAATTCTTCCTGCTGTGCCTGCAACGACGCTTCCGATTGTTTCAGCGCTTTGGTTTGCTCTTCGAGGTCTTCGTTTGCTTTGCGCAGTTCTTCCTGTTGCGATTGCAATTCTTCGGCCTGCTGCTGGGTTTTGGTCAGCAAAACTTTAAGTTCTGTCCGGGTAAGTGCAGCATTGATAGCAATAGCAATATTTTCCAATGTAGTTTTGAGAAATTCTGTTTCCCGATCAGTAAACGATTTAACAGTAGCGATCTCAATCACTGCCAGCACTTTATCCTGGTAAACAACCGGTGCTACTGTAACATTTGCCGGAATGGTATGGCCCAATCCTGAACGAACCGGAAAGTAGTCATCGGGCAAATCAGTAACCGTTATCGGCTCCTTCTCAAGGGCAGCCTGTCCCACTATACCTTCTCCGGGTTTTACAAAGTTGTTAAGTCCTTTTCTTTTTGTGAAAGCATACCCTGAAAATTGAACAAAATGGTTTTGTTCCTGGTCATACAAATAGATCACTCCCATTTCGGCACCTACATATTTACACAGAAACTTTATAACGCCGGAAGCCAGAATTTGTAATTCAAGATCTCCACGAAGTTTGTTATTCAACTCATTCACACCGGTTTTATACCAGTTTTCCAATTCATTTTCGGCTGACATCTGCCGCAGCGAAAGGGTCATTTTCTGAATGGCGTGGCCCAGAGAATCCTTATCGGATCGGGGATTCAGGTTTGTTGAATAATCGCCGGTTGCAATGATGTTGGCCTGACCGGTAATAAGGCTCAGGTTATCGATCATTTCATTGGCTGCATGGGCAAGTTGTCCAACTTCATCGCGGTTTTCCACTTCTATTTTTTGGGAAAGATCTCCTTTGGCCAAACTTTTCAGGTTGTCCACAACCTTCATAATTGGGTTGGTAATAGTGTTCGAAATGAAAAGGGTAAGTGTGATTGTAAGCGCCCCCAGAACGGCAACAACAATAACAATTCCCAATACCAGCAACACCCTCACATAATCGATCAAAATGTAAATTTCCCTGGCAAAATCCCTGATAAAAATGTCCATATCGGTTTTGGCCTTATTGAGATAGTGGAGGTTTTGAGGTGATGGATTATCAATATTTTCAATTAGTACCTGTTTAATTTGCCTTCCGAGTAAGGCGCCTTTGAGGGCAATTTGAGTACTTGATTCGAGATGTTTATCCTTCAAAGCAATTAAAAGTTTCATCCGGGAAACGGTTAATTCAGCATCTGACTTTTTATTATTAAAGGCATCCGGAGCTGCTGCAAACAATGAATCGACAAGTGTTTGCTGACTTTTATTTCGCATGATCGCCGCCGAACGGCCAAATACATCCGCGAGGTTATTGGCCGAATCAAGCTCCTGAAAGCCTTTTACCAAAATCGCAGTATCTGGATTACTTAAATACTGATAATAGCTGTTGATCCCTTCGTGATATTTAACATTGTGAATCCGTTCGGCATTGATGATCATATTCATCACACGGGATGTCTGGTAAAAAAAATGGGCTGTAAACCCGAGAATGATCAGGCTTAACAAAGCAATACTGATCATCATGCGGTGCCTGGTTTTGATACTCAGACCCAATAACCATTTTCTCATAACCGATTTTTTTGAGCGTTTTTTATAAATTATTCAAATACTGGTGGATTACTTTTCAGAAACTCATCAAGAATGATCAGTTCCGATTTGATTTCATCCACAAGGGCCAATGCATCATCCTTTTCGATGTTGCCAGCATTGTTTTCAAGCTCCAGTGCCAGCTCAGAAGCTTTATTCAGTGACAAATTGCCGAGAACCCCTTTAAGCATGTGGGCCGATGATTTGATTTTTTCTTCCTCTCCGGAGTGTATTGATTGTTGAACATCCGACAATAAATCCGGATAGGCCCTCACAAAATTGTTCAGGAGCTTTTTAATTGAGGGTTTGCTCGGAAGCCTGTAGAAGAAGTCATCCAAATCTACAGGGATGTAATCAAATTCATTTAAATACATAGTTTGCGTACTTGTTAACGATTTCATAAACGATTGCAGATTTTATGGGTTTTTCGATATAATCATCCATTCCGGCATCGAGGAACTGGTCTTTGTGGCCTTTCATTGCATGGGCGGTCATGGCGATGATAGGGGTATAATTACCTATACTTTTTTCCCAGATACGGATCGATTTGGTAGCGGAAATGCCATCCATCTCAGGCATTTGCACATCCATCAGAACGACATCATAGTGGCTTTCCTTCACCTTTGCCACGGCCTCTACTCCATTACAGGCAGTATCAATAGAATATCCGTTCAGGGATAACATCCCTACGATGATTTCCATATTGATCGGCTGATCTTCAACCACCAGAACAGAGATCATTGAATTGTCAGCCGGTTCAGCATTTTTTACAAGAGGCGGTTTAATTTCGGGTTCAGCGGTTTCTGAGTTTTTGCATTCCGGATCAACTTGCAAGGGCAAAGTAAATGAGAACTCGCTTCCTTCCTTCAGTTTACTCTTTACCTTGATTTTGCCACCCATCAGTTCAACAAATCTTTTGGAAATGGCAAGGCCGAGGCCCGTACCGCCAAATCGCCTGGTGGTTGAGCTATCCACCTGGGTAAACGAATCAAAAAGCTGCCCGATTTTATTTTCAGGTATACCGATCCCGGTATCTTTCACTGTAAAACAAATCCACAGATTATCACCATCCACTTTACTGATTTCAAGTCGAATATAGATTGTTCCCTTTTCAGTAAACTTGATGGCATTGCCTGCCAGGTTAAACATAACCTGCCTGATCTTGACGGGATCACCGATCAGGTTATCCGGCACATCTTCAGCTATTTCAACCTGCAAATCAAGCGCTTTTGATCCGGCCTTAACTGTAAGTGGCTGTACCACAGCCTGAATCAGCTTCCGAATGCAAAATCCGGTAAACTCCACTTCTGTTTTTCCGGCTTCAATTTTAGAAATATCGAGTATTTCATTAATGATATCGAGAAGAGATTCTCCGGATTGTTTGACAGATTGTACTCTTTTTCTCTGTTCGTCCTCCAAATGACCAAACAACACCAGTTCCGACATTGCGATGATTCCATTCAGGGGAGTCCTGATCTCATGACTCATATTGGCAATAAAATCGCTTTTGGTTTTGTTGGCCTGTTCGGCCTGTTCCTTTGCGAGCTTTAGCTGCATCTTCGATTGTATCAACTCTGATATGGTATTTTCGAGTTTGATGGTAAGTTCTTCGAGGGTGTTTTTTTGCTTGTAGAGTTCGATGAATACCTTCACCTTGCTTTTCAGGATACCCGGATCGACGGGTTTAAAAAGATAATCGACTGCACCGGAACCATACCCCTGAAAAATGTGCTTCTCGTCGGTACTTATGGCTGTAACAAAAATGATGGGAATGTTGCGGGTGCGCTCGCTGCCTTTCATTAATCGGGCGGTTTCGAAGCCATCCATTTCCGGCATTTGAACATCGAGAAGTATAAGCGCATAATCGTTGTGAAGCATCTTGCTGAGGGCTTCATTTCCGGAGGTGGCTTTGTGAATACGCACGTCGAAATCCTCCAGGATTGCCTCCATACTAACAAGGTTGCCCGGCTTATCATCAACAATCAATATGTTTATGACATTGGATGATGCCACATTCAATTCTTTTAGGGTACAATACCGATATACGAAAAATCATCTCCCGGGTTTCTGAAAATTATAAAATGAAATGTGTAACTTTATCCAATAAAACAACAACCTGAAAAAACAATAAAATTATGAATCTGGTATATAAATGTCCCCACTGTAACGCTTCTATCAATGCGAAAAGAAATATTATTCTGGCTGCTGAATCGGTGCATAATAAATCGAAGAAAGGACTGGTATTGCTGCATGAAGAGATAGGGAATTATACCGTAGCAATGAGTTCCTCCCTTACCATCGACAATGGTGAAGAAGTAAACTTTTTTTGTCCGGTATGCAATGAGAGTCTGAACAATATGCAGGGCGACAACCTGGCAAGTTTTACAAGAATTGATGAAGCCGGCGAAGAATCCACCATCGTAATTTCAAGAATATATGGTGAAAGATGCACCTTTCAGGTGGATGATAAAAAGCAGGTGAAATCCTATGGTGAGAGCGTTCAAAAATACCTGAACCCAGAGTGGTTTCTGCGACAGGAATGATCCCGATCAGTTTTTACTGCGGTATTTTTCGTACATCTGAAAAACGAGTCCGTCAGCAAGACCGATCTTGGGCACAATGATCTCCTCAGCTTTGATAATCTTCGATATAAAAAGAAAAATTTCTGCAGCAGGAACAATAACGTCGGCGCGATCAGGACGTAGTCCTAAATATTCAATCCGTTCATCCAACGAAAACCTGTTCAGGTATTTATAGGCTTTTTTCAGGTTTTCAAGAGAAAGTGTAAAAGAAATCTGATCGCCAAACAATTTATTGATCTTGTTAATGTTTCCACCTGAACCAATTACATGAAGTTCACCAAAATGTTCCTTGTATTTTTTCAGCCACTTTTTGAGCCTATCCCATTCCTTTTCCTTAACCTTTTCTTTCAGCAACCTCAACGTACCGATCTTAAAAGACTGAACTTCGATGATCTCACCGTTTTTTGAGAATGAAATGTCGGTGCTGCCACCACCCACATCGATATATAAGGAATATCCTTTGTTATTCTCGAAGCCTGTTTTATGGGTATGCCTGATAATGTTGGCCTCTTCTTCTCCATCAATCAACCGGATATCAAAACCAACTTCGTTTTTTATTTTATTCAGCAGCTCATCACCGTTTTCAGCTTCACGCATGGCAGCGGTTCCGCATGCATCAAAAGCCACCGGTTTATACACCTGAATGAGTAATTTGAAAGCTGTGAGCGTTTTGATCAGGTTTTCAGCCTTTTCGACTGACACTTTGTTGATGGTATAAACGTCTTCACCAAGCCGGGTAGGGATCCTGACCAGGGTCGCTTTTTCGACCATTATTTTCCCGTCGGCTTCAAAAACATTTGCAAATAAAAGACGGGCAGCATTTGACCCGATATCGATTGCCGCAAAAATCATGATGCTAAAATACGATTAAGTTGATTGTTGCTGAATTAATTCTGTTTTTTCAGGCTGATCATGTACAATTTTAGAATCTTCGAGTTTTTCTTTTAAATAATAATAGAGCTCGAACTGAGCCCTGGTTCGCTCCTGGTCACCGGTTTCGAGATAGCGGTTCACAAAATTTTCGCCACTTACCCGTGCCTTGGTATTGTCTTTTAACTGGATCGTTACTATATCGAACAGCTCTTTTTGAATGGCTGGATCGAAAACAGGTGTAGTAACTTCGATACGGTGATCGAGGTTTCTGGGCATCCAATCGGATGAACCGATATAATAGCGGTTTTCGCCTCCATTACAAAAGATAAATATCCTCGAGTGCTCAAGGAAACGATCGACAATGCTAACGACGCGGATGTTTTCACTCAGCCCTTTTACACCGGGTATCAGGGTGCAGATACCGCGAACAATCATACTGATCTTAACGCCTGCCTGACTGGCCTGGTAAAGACGGGTCACCATCTTTTTATCGACAAGGTTGTTGATCTTAATAATGGCCCAGGCTTCCTCGCCTTTGCGTGCATTTGCAATTTCCTTTTCGAGCATCCTTGTAAAGAAATTTCTCGACTGAAAGGGCGACACAATAAGATGTCTGAAAGTAGGCGGATGATATCTTGTTTCGAACAACTCAAACACTTTATTCACCTCACCGGCTATCTCCTGGTTTGCCGTGAGCAAACTTTCATCAGCGTATACCTTGGCTGTTGATTCATTGAAATTTCCTGTGCTGATGTTGGCATAATGAACTTCTTTTTCATCTTCCATTCGTGAAATATAGATCAGCTTACTGTGCACCTTATAACCCGGTATGGTTGGAATGATCTTGACACCTTCATCATGCAACTTACCGGCAAGCGTTATGTTGGCCTCTTCATCAAATCGTGCCTGAATCTCAAGGAAAACCGTTACCTTTTTACCATTTCTTGCTGCATTAACCAGGGCATTCACAACATTGGAATATTTGGCAGCACGATAAAAAGTCATCTTGATTTCTCTTACCTGCGGATCGATAGAGGCTTCACGCAAAAAGTCGATAATATACTGAAACGATTGATACGGGAAATGGAACATGATGTCCTTTTCACGCAATTTTTTTATAATGCTTTGTTTGTGTGTAATCTCGGGATGATCCAATGGAGGGAAAGGAGGATAAAATAAATCAGGCGGTCCGACTTTGGGGAACGACATAAAATCTTTAAAGTTATGGTATCGCCCTCCGCTTCTCATATTATCTTCTTCTGAAATTTTCAGCTTTTTCGTGATCCTTTTCAGCAACTTTTTAGGAATATCCTCATCATAAACAAATCTAACAGGAACGCCCTTTTTCCGTTGTTTGAGACTATCGCTCATTTTTTCGAGGAAACTTTTGGATACATCATCTTCAATTTCCAGTTCAGCATCACGTGTAACCTTGATGGTGTATGCCTCGAACGTGTCGTAGCCAAACATTGAAAAAATTTCTGCCAGACAAAACCGGATCACATCATCGAGCAAAATCAGATAATGTTTATTGTCTCTCTGAGGCAAGATCACAAACCGACTAAGCGATTTTTGCGGAACTTTGATCAGGGCATAATTGCGGTTTTCGGGGTCGGCTGACCGTTTCAATTCAACGGCAAGGTAAATCGATCCATCTTTGATAGAGGTGAGCTGCTGGAAATTATCGAGCATGATCGGAAAAAGGTACTGACGCAGTTCCTCCTGATAAAATTGTTTGATAAATCTTCCCTGCTCTTCATCAAGTCTTCTTTCGTTGATAATATAAATTTTTTTTCGGGCCAGTTCCCTCACAATATTGTGGTAGGTTTGTGTAAAAACCTTCTCCTGTTCAGCAACAATTTCCTTGATCTGGCTAATGACCAACGTTGGATCATCTTTTCCACTGATTCTTTTTAACGGAAGTTTGAGTAATCGATTAAGCGAAGCTACCCGAACCCTGAAAAATTCATCGCGGTTATTTGAAAATATCCCCAGAAATTTAACCCGTTCTATCAGTGGCGTTGTGGGATCAATCGCTTCCTGCAAAACCCTCGCATTGAAATGAAGCCAGCTTATTTCGCGATTGATATGGTATTCATTGTAGTTGATCTTCAGCTTCTCTCTACTCATCTGCACAGTTTTTCGATACTTGGTTTACTTTTTTCTGGATAATTTATCTCTCAGGCTGCGAGGGGTTACAAAAAATTTTGTTTTCCGTGGCACCTCGAGAATTCCCTCCCATGAATCCGTATCAAATTCAATACAAACCACTCCTGAAGTAGGCAGGTTATCAATGGATTTTTCCATAAAATAATTGGCGAAGGTTGTAAAGGTAGGATTGTGACCAACCATAAACAAGGAGTCGACCTCTTCCGAAAGATCATAAAAGTGATTAAAAAGACCATCCGAATTTCCGTAGTATATCTCCTTTGAAATTTTGATGGCATCCTCGGGATAGTTTAAGCCGTTGGCTATGATCCTTGCAGTTTCTTTAGCTCTAACCGCATGGCTTGAAATAATGAGATCGGCAGACACCTTATGTTTTTGTAAATAATCAATTACATAGCGTGTTCTTTTTTTGCCTTTTTCAAGCAACGGCCTTTGATAATCCTCTAATCCGGGGTGATCCCATGACGACTTTGCGTGTCTTACAATGTAAAGATATTTCATTGTTCGCCTGTTTCAATTATAAACCAAAGATAACGATTATTGTTTTTTCAGGGGATGTTAAGCCAAAGGTAAGGATTTCTTAAGACTGATTTAACAAGGAATCGGAGAATACCCGAATCAGAATTTTAATCAAGTTTTGGGAAATTGATCTCATCATTTACCACAAATGCATTGGGATACGCCTGTTCAATTTCGTTAAGAAATTTTTCTGCTTCCATTTTGGTCTTGTAATCACCCACCCGAACTTTATAGTAGGGTTGCTGAAAAAGCAGGTAAGCGGGAACTTCAGGGTAATTTTCGACAAACTCCGACTTGGCTTCCATAGCAAGCTTTTTCGAATTATTTCCTGCTTCGAAATAAATTTCAATTCGCCAGCCTTCTATTCCGGGGTTGATCTCATTCAACCCGATATAGGTTTGCATCAATGTGTCGAGCCTGGCATCGCTTATAACCTTCACTTTGCCTTCATCCATATTTTGAGAAAAGGCTGTTCCGGCCATGAATAGAAAGATAATAATAGTTATTAACCGCATGTTTTTAACGGGTTTGAATCCTGATGTATTCCTTTGCATGAATATTAAGAACCGGAACCGGCGAATGATTAACCATTTGCTGGGCATACGCACCCAGAAATAAATTTGCAGTGGTGGTTTCCTGTTCTGTCATAATTGCAATCAGATCGGCATCGATGCTTTTGGCATATTCAATGGTAGAATTTGTTATATTTTCAGCTTCCACCACAGCCGACTTGAAAGGAACGTTTTCTTCTTCGAGGTATTTTTCAACTTGCTTAGAATAATTATCCACCCGTTGTCTGACAGCTTTTATGGTTGTGCTGTAAAGCGAAACAATATGAATTTCTGCATCAAAGTATTTGGCAATTCTGGTTGCAAAAGGTATTTTCTGCCGGGTTTCGAGCGTGCTGTCAATAGGAACAATAATCTTGTGAATGTTATCTTTAAAGGCAAACTGAGTACGAATTGTAATAACAGGGCAGGGAGCATACGTAACGATCCGATAGGCGTTACTTCCGATCCAAAACTCCTCAAAACCGGTTACGCCATGTGTTCCGGCAACAACCAGCATGGCATCACTGTATTTGGCCTGGTTGGCTACTTCGATATGGACTTTCCCTTTACGGATCTTATAGCTCATTTCACCCTGTTCGAGCATCGGGCTATATTTCCCTATCAACTCATCAAAACTTCCGGTGATCTCTTTTCGTCCTCCGTCGGCAGGGCTTAAATAAATAGATTCATCACTTGTGGTATTATCCACCCATACGAGTTGAATGCCGGCTTTGATGCGATTAGCCATAAAAACCGCATATTCAAGGGCATGTATCGAACATTTCGAAAAGTCAATGGCAACGAGTATCTGATTCATGGTCCTGTTCTTTTATGATTCCTTTGCTAAAATAGGTAAAATTAACTTTGAAACGGCAATGTTGCGCATTTTTATAATCGGCTCTGGGATTACCAATCCAACCAGATTAAAAGTCAAAGAAAAAGGAAAACAGGCCCGGTCTGATTTTTAGTTCCTTTTTATCAATCAATGGCGTTTAAACCATCCATCGCTGATTCATCTCCGGGTTTATTCATCAGCACCTTGTTAAAAAGCACTTTTGCCTCACGGGTTTTACCGAGTCGCAGGTTTGTCCAGGCATACATCAGCAGCGAACTGTAATCAAACGGATATAAATTAACCACCTTTTCGAAGTATTTAAGCGCAGAGGTGTAATCTTCATTGCCATAATAAATTGAACCCAGGCGGTAATTAGCAGTCGTATTTTTAGGATCGATCTTCAAAATCTCATTGTACTGGGTCTTTACCTGTTCCCAATTTCCCAGTGCCGAAGCAGGATAAACATATCCCAGCTTAGCCTCTATACTTAGTGGCTGAAGGTCGATGGCCTTTTGATAGTAAGCCAGTGATTCGGTGAAAAAACCACCCATATAGTTCAACCAGCCCAATCGCAGGTTGATCTCATACGAATTTTCGGAATACACGCTTTTTAATGATTCGATCGCCTTCGAATACTGGCCGGTATATTCGTAGTTATAACTTTCGTTAAAAGCGTTCTGAATGGCCTCGTAATCCTGGCTGTAGCTCATTCCTGTCAAAATAGTGATGATCATAGCCGACAAAATTGATTTTCTCAGAATTTCCATTGGATACCTCCCATGATAGAATGATTATTATAAGTAAGTTTTTGAATATTTGTTAAACCGTTCGGATGTAAATTGATCCGTTCAGTTTCATATTGTAATATCCGATATCTCGCAAAAAATTCAATTCTTTGCGAAAGCGTTACAAAGATATTGCTTCCCGCTTTTAATTTCATAACATCTCCCGAATTATATACCACATATCCATTGCTTTCGTTAAAATTCAGCATATGCCCGGAAGTTATATCTGCCTCCAGCCAAATAGGTTTCATGATTTTTATTCCGGCAATAAAATGATACACCGGATTGCCCTCGTCCCCCGATCCTGCCCAGGTAACTGCCGCACCCAGATAACTATTGAGGTTGCCGGATGGATACCAGTAAAGTTTACCGGTAAGCTGATATTGCTCATCATAATTCAAATCAGACCAGGAGGCTTCAAAACCCGGATAAAAATTGCGAATAGGTTTATTTACAGCAACGGAATAGACCGAATTTGTTAAACTTAAATTACTTTCAGCAATATCAAACCGATTTACCGGAATAGTATCGAACGATTGCGCATAAAACGCTTCGGGAACGGCCCGCCATAATGTAGATTCAATCCACAAATGATGAAAGGCAAATGAGACCAGGAAACCACTTACCGATGCCAGTTTTGCCTGCAGATATAATCCATCCTGGTAAAGTTTATAGGGAAAACTACTGATCTGGTTTTCGGTATCATAAAGATTGTACTGAACGATCTCATTCCCCACCAGGATTCCCGTATCACCGGTTTTTACCAATTCACTTGTACGAAATTCCCTGAGTTTGTCTATGGTAAGTTTGTTATACCCGGCATATGCCGATATCCCCGGGATTATTTCAACTCCGGCACCAGCCTGCCTGTAAAAAATATCGCCGTATAAATCCTGCTCCGAATAATAAGCTTGCCGGCCCTGCTGTTTCAAATCGTTTTTTGCGATGTTGTTGCTGAAAACCTGGCCTACTTCAAGTATTGCATAACCACTTGTTTTGTGAGGATCGACCTGTTTTCTGATCTGCTTTGAAAACCCGCCATAAATTTTTGCTGCATTTTCAGTGCGGTTGATGAGTTTGTTCGCAAAATAGAGGTATTCCTTTGTGGTTTTATCCGAATGATTGAATTGCAATGCTTTGTTAAGATGATGCGCTGCCAGCATATAATTCTCAAGGTTGTAATAAGCAATTCCCATTCTGAGCCTTAAATAAAAATAATCAACATTGGCTTCAAGGGCTTGTTGACCTGTTATTATCAGCGAATCCCATTGCTGCCCGATGAAAAACCGGTAGGTATCCCGATCAGTTTCACCAAAACCGATTTTCTTAACCGTCTGAGTATAGGATAGGGAATATGTACCTAACATCAATAAAACAGCAAAAATGCCTTTCATCAAAGCTTTTTTTAACCCTGTGCCCGTATTATTGATTTTTCTCATTCAGGTAAACCTATTCAGTAGCTATTTCCGTGGCTTCGGTTCTTCTATTATTCTCATGGATCACAAACTTTTTGATTTTTTTTGATTCGATTTCAAACTCAAAATCAATCCTTCTTGTAACCTGATTTCCTACTTTTACTTTGGCATTGGATTGAAAGAAAACATGACTATCGGTAATGCTGTCTTTCATTTTCATAAATTCCATTCCATATTCTGATTTCATGAACATAAAAAAAGGTGCGATGAAATCCTGCAGAAAAATAAATTGTTTCCTGTTCAAAAGATGGACGGGAAATTGGTCGCTGATGTGAATGTTTTTGTAAAAGCCGGTTAAAATCTTGTATGCTCCCAGGAAAAAGTAAAACAACAAAGATTTTTTGTCGCCTTCGAAGTGGGTAAAAAAATGGATGTTACCTTCATGTCTGAACCAGGCCCTGGAGTTTGTTTTTTCGCAATAGAGCCAGGTATTGTTATACATATCTGATTGCACCTCCCAGAGAACATCTTTCTGCTCTTCTTCCTGGCTGCTTTTCACCCTGAATTTTATCAGCTGGCCGGGCACAAAATGAAAAGCTTTATCGAGTGTGTTGTTTTTGGCAATGTTCGAAACAATGTCTCCTTTTGCTGGTCGGCTGAACGATTTAAACTGAAACTGCTCATTGTTGTGAAGGATATAATGACCAATGGGATAATCCGTTGTTTTTGAACCGATAAAAGGTGTAGTTTGAACCTGGAAATGGATGTGCGGTTCCGGCGATCTTCCCGAGTTTCCGCAATTTGCAAGTATATCACCGGTTTTTACCGACTCGCCGACATGAACCCTGAAAGAGTCCTTCTTCAGATGACTGATCTTGGTAAACAATTTTTCATCATGCCGGATAATGATGGTATTTCCCCAATTTTGATCGAGGTTCATATCGCCGATATCATTGTCTTCAACATTGTTTACGATCTCCTCCACCCTTCCGTCTGCCGGACAAATCACCGGTTTGTTGTAACAATAATAATCCTCTCGGACAGTTCCACCACCCTTATAGGTTGAACCTTCGTCATCTGTAATCTCAAAATCCCATGCCTGTGCCCATCCGTCTTTGTGCGTAAACTCTCCGTCATGTCCCTGGGTAACTGTCCATTCGCCCCAAAACGGAAGTAAAACCGGAATAAATTTATGCTCACGAAACCTTTCTGCATGGTTGATTTGTGAGTAGAGGTTTTTTTCAGGCGAAAACTGCTGATGAAAAACCAGGAGCGGATGGTTGTAAAAGCGTTCACGAAATTTCAGGATATATAAAAATAAAAGTACGATCAGGTTAAACGGGAGCGAGTATATCGGTAGTTGAAACAGGTTTAAAACCGCCATGCTGCTCGTTATGGTGATGGATATTAAAGGGATCAACAGCACCACCCAAAGAAATGAATGTTTTGAAGGGATCAGGTAAAATCCGCCGATGGCAATGGAAGTAAGGATGAAATTAAACCCTATGTAACTGTAGCTTAGTTCGTAAATGTTTCCCCCAACAAACTGGTAAAACAAATAAGCGGAAAAGAATCCGATGAGGCTAAGCATAAATGCAATCCGGCTATAAATAAGTAAACCGATAGAAATAAAAAAACCTGCAAAAATGCTGTATTGAAAGAAAATGGCTCCAAGTGAACGGAAATAAATGACCACCGACTCATGCATGTTCAAAGAGTTGATCCAGTCATAAACTGCTACAAAGGAAGATCCACCCATTTCATACAGTTCATTCGAAAGAAAGATGCCACGTTCACTGATGCTCAATGCTGAAAATTGCCGCGATGCCATGGTAACCATCCAAATGCCGAAAAGGAAAGAAACACTCAGGTAAGGAAGACCGTATTTGCCGATCACTCCTTCAAGCATTACAGTTATAAACAGGGTGAGAACGGAGGCAAATAACAGAACCAACAAATACTCGGGACCCATGTTATAATATATCCCAAGGCCCATACCCACCAGGAGCGGATTAAATCCATAATATCCCGATTTGATATTAAAACGGTTAAATCCAACCAGATAAGCCGTAGCGTTGGCAGATAGTACAGCGATGAGCCCACTCAAACCGGCCCAGATATCGAAAAAGCTAACGATAATCAAAATGGCTGCAAAAATCCTGCTGTTGGAAAAGAAAACCTGTGTATAGCTATTGACTATACTTTCGATAAACTGAGGGAATATTAACCGGATTTTTTCTTTCATTCCAAAAGGTGCAAATGTATAGAAATTTGAAAATTACCAAAAAATCCATTTACTTCCTTACTACGCAACGGAGTGTAATTTATTTCATTTAAAAATTGGTTTTCCAGCGGCCATTCTCGTAAATGATTCCTTTTTCACTTATCACAGCCGAAACAAGGGAAAGAGGCATCTTTTCAAAATAATAGTTAACCACTTTTACATTTGCAGGAGGATTGGGCCACAGTTCCCTGGGGTTTTTCACCTTTTCAGTTATCAATTGATTAAAATCTGCTGTCGGTGTATTTTCTTCATAAATAAACTTGCGGCTGTCAACCAGCACATAAACCGGTATATTAAATTCGCGACACAGCAATGCGAGCGGATAAGTTCCGGCCTTATTCACAACATATTGATCAGTGATAATATCTGCCCCAAACAGAGCGATATCAATGTCGTGTATAAACCGTGAAGCAGCATTCTCATGAAAAAAATGAATTTCGAAATCTTTCATTATAGCCTGGGATACCTGATTCCTGCCTTCGCCTGCCGGACCGGAAAAGGTTTGATACAAAACCGGGAAACGACCATGTTCGGTAAGTTCTTCACAAAAAGCATAAATTGCGGAACTGTTACTATGAATTAAAACTGAGTTGAACTGATGATCTTTGATGTGATCGGACATATGAGCAGCCGTTTGCCTTACGGCATCTTTCCATTCCTTTTTATAATGTTGTAAAAACGCTCTCAGATTTTCAATATCACCTGCTTTCAGTAAATCCATCGCCCGACTTACAAAATGATACACAACTGCGAAGTTTCCAAAGGCATCTTTTAACCTGTTTAATAAATGGATAAGCTGAGCAAAGTCGGGTGAAACCTGTTCGGAAGTCAATTCCTGAAATACCGATATGACGTTATTCAGGATAGCTGCAGAGCCGGAAGTTTTATCGTTCAGGATATCCCCAAAAGCTTTTAAGGTTTTAGATTTTGAATTTTGTGTTGTCATATTATGAGAAAAAAGAAGCCGCTTCTTATTCAAAAGCGGCTTTGTGTTATCTCCATCCAACTGATTTTTAGTCTGCCGTTTTTTTCTCTCTGATGCCGGCAATTTCTTCCAGCATATCAGTGGTGAGTGATTTAGGACGTTCGAGGGGATAAAGCAGTGCCCGGTCCCAAATTATGTTGGCACAGATACCAATGGCTCTTCCTATACCAAAAAGAACTGTATAAAAATCGTACTCCTGAATCCCGTAATGCCACTGTATCACACCTGATTGTGCATCCACATTCGGCCAGGGATTTTTAGCATGTCCATGTTCTTTCAGAATAGGCGGAACAATATTATACAGTTTATTTACCACTTTAAATAGTTTATCGTCGGCCATGTGTTTCAGGCTGAATTCCCTTTGCAGACTATACCTTGGATCAGTTTTACGCAAAACTGCGTGTCCGTAACCCGGAATCACGTAACCCGCATTCAGTGTATTCCATACATATTGTTTCAGTTCTTCTTCAGAAGGTTCATCTGTTCCGATCTTCTCGATGAGGTCGTGCAACCAGCGAAGCACTTCCTGGTTTGCCAAACCGTGGAGTGGTCCGGCCAGCCCGTTTACCATGGCCGAAATGGATTGATAAACATCAGACAATGAACTGGCTACCAGGTGCCCGGTATGTGCACTCACATTGCCACTTTCATGATCGCTGTGAATGATAAAATGGAGCCTCGAAACATCATCATACGGTTTCTCTTTCCCCATCATAAAAGCAAAATTTCCTCCGAAATCGAGATTGGGATTGCTCTGAATCCTTTTGCCATCTCTGTATAATTTTGCATAAATGTAGCTGGCAATTTCCGGCAACTTGGCAAGCAAATTCAATGAATCCTCATACATCGGATCCCAATAATCAAGCTTATTGATACCCGCATTGTATTTTTTAGAGAAAAACGATTCGCGATGCATGGTGAGAATTGCCGCCGAAAAAATAGTCATCGGGTGGCTGCAACATGGAAATGCATCGATCACCTCATAAATATATCTGGGAACGATCCTTCTTTTGCTGAATTCGTCCACCAGGTCGGCCATATCACTTTGGTCGGGAAGTTCACCGGTCAGCAAGAGATAGAACAAGCCTTCCACATACGGCATTTCAGCTCCTTTGGGTTTGGGCAGTTTTTCGAATACCTCCGGAAGGGTGTACCCTCGATAACGGATTCCTTCATTCGGATCGAGGTAAGAAATATCAGTTACAAGACTTTTCAGGCCCCGCATACCTCCAATGAGCTTGCTGATGGTTACTTTATCCACCACAACATCACCGTACTCATCAAGGAGTTTCTGCGTACGGGGCCGCCACTCTTCTATCTTTTCATATAATTTTTGCTTTAAATTAGTCGCCATTGTATGTAAGTTTTTTTAATGTTTACAAATTGATAACCTTTTCAAGATTAGTCCATGTTCTTTATGATAACGTCTCCAAATTCAGAACATTTCAATAAGGTTGCTCCCTCCATAAGCCTATGAAAATCATAGGTTACCTGTTTCTGGCTAACTGATTTTTCGATTCCTTTCCAGATCAGGTCGTGCACTTCATTCCAACCCATATATTTAAACATCATCGCACCCGAAAGGATCACCGATCCGGGATTAACTTTATCAAGACCGGCATATTTCGGTGCGGTGCCGTGTGTTGCCTCAAAAATAGCATGACCGGTAATGTAGTTGATGTTGGCTCCGGGTGCAATTCCGATGCCACCAACTTGTGCTGCCAGTGCATCCGACAGGTAATCTCCGTTCAGGTTCATGGTGGCGATCACTTCAAACTCGTTGGCGCGGGTAAGCACCTGCTGAAGGGTGATGTCAGCAATGGAATCCTTGATCAGGAGTTTTTCTTTCCATTTACCACTTCCGTGTGTATTCATCAGATTAAGCACAGTTTCCACCTCTTCCCTGAGCACTTTTTGCTGATCTTTTGTCATCAGATCGTAACCAGGCTCCACCTTGCGGGCATTTTCTTCCACAGTGATATCGGGATTACGATCTTTGTTATCGATGATCCAGCTTTCACGCTGTGTTACAACTTTATCACGATAATCGCGGGTGGCAATTTCATATCCCCAGTTTTTGAATGCTCCTTCCGTAAATTTCATAATGTTGCCCTTATGCACAAGGGTTAATGATTTTCTGCCTTCGCGGAGGGCATATTCGATGGCACCTTTCACCAATCGTTCCGTTCCTTCCTTAGAAACAGGTTTGATACCGATACCCGATGATTCAGGAAACCGGATCTTTTTCACACCCATTTCATTCTGGATAAAATCGATCACCTTTTTCACTTCAGGTGAACCATTTTGCCATTCGATACCTGCGTAAATATCTTCGGTGTTTTCGCGGAAAATAACCATGTCGACGTCACCGGGCTTTTTCACCGGACTGGGAACACCGTCCACATACTTCACCGGGCGAAGACAAACATACAGATCGAGAATCTGGCGCAAGGCCACATTCAGCGAACGAATTCCGCCACCTACCGGGGTTGTTAACGGACCTTTGATCCCAACCAGGTACTCCCTGAATGCATCAACGGTGGCCTGGGGCAACCATTCACCGGTTTGGTTAAATGCATTTTCGCCTGCCAGAACTTCTTTCCAAACTATTTTTCTTTTGCCTTTATAGGCTTTTTCTACGCCTGCATCAAACACACGCTGTGATGCCCGCCATATGTCCGGTCCTGTGCCGTCACCTTCAATAAACGGAATGATGGGTTGATCCGGCACCGTAAGGTTACCGTTTTGCATGCTGATTTTTTCTCCGGTCATAATATTTCTTTAATGTTAATATTTAGATATGTCATGGCGTGTAAAAATACTAAACTTAACAATATACCGAAGTAACAACTGAAAATATTTTGCCTGAACCGCATACACCATTTGGTTTCAGGAAATTATTTTTTCATGAAATTTGTAACGGATGCGTTATTGAAGCGTCACAGTTAAATAATATATGTAATTTTATTTCATAATTTTGAGATATTCAGAAATGAGCGACAAAAGACTTTACAGAAGCAGCAGCAACACGGTTATTGCCGGGGTAAGCGGTGGTCTTGGAGATTATTTCAACATTGATCCGGTAATTTTCAGGATACTTTTTGTTCTGGCCGCCGTATTTGGTGGCGGAGGGGTAATCATCTACATCGTATTATGGATCGTGATTCCGCAACAACCGGTATTTCAAAACGGGCAATTCGGGGACCCCGGTAATAATCAAAACGAAAACAATTCAGAAGAATCATCAACCGAAAATCCTGATCCGGTAGATATGAGTACCGAAAACAAAGAGAAAAAAAGAAACGACAGCAGCTTATGGGGAGGGATCATTCTCATTGCTCTCGGAGCTATTTTTCTGGCTGACAGGTATTGGCCGCACATCGATTTTGATGACTTCTGGCCTGTAATCCTCATCGCCGTTGGTGTAATTCTGATATTTAAATCAACACAGCAAATTAAAGATAAATCATCATGAAAAGCGGAAATATCTTTTGGGGGCTCTTGCTCATTGTATTGGGCGGGCTTATATTTTTAAGAAACTTCGACATCTTTTTCTTTTCCTGGGGATCCATCCTGCGCCTCTGGCCTCTTTTATTCATTTTCTGGGGAATATCAGTGCTACCTGTTAAATCAGGCATTAAAATCCTTTTATCGGTAATTACAATTGGAATCGGATTTGCCATTCTGGCTACAAACCCCACTCCCCGAACCTGGTGGGGAAAGTGGGAAAGAAATGATGTTTGGATTGATAAAGACGAAGAGGAATATGATAATGAATCGGCTTGGAAAGAACAGCAGTTTTCGGAAGCGATGGATGAAACAATCAAGTATGCAGTGTTGGATATGGATGCCGCAGCCGGTGAGTTTATCCTGAGCGGGCAAACTTCTAAACTTTTCGAATTCCGGACCGAAGGCAAAAACGCAACATACGAAGCCAAAACAAGAAAAACAGAGGAACAAAAAGTGGTTGTTGATTTTGAAAATAAAAAGATAAGAGGCAGGGATGGTTTTCATAATACCGTTTATATGCAATTGAACAACCTTCCTGTTTGGACATTAAACATGGATGTGGGTGCAGCCGATCTTGAAATGGACCTCACTCCTTATAAAATTCAAAAAATCGATATCGACGGTGGTGCTTCCAGCATCGATATGAAACTGGGGGATACATATAAAAACACAAAAGTGAATATTGATGCAGGAGCTGCTGGTATTACCATCCGTGTTCCTGAAAATTCAGCCTGTGAAATTCAGACCAGTACAATTCTTTCAGGAAAAGATTTTGAAGGATTTCAGAAAATTAAGAAGGGACTTTACCAAACACCCAACTTTTCCGAATCGGCCAACCAGATCATTATCCAGGTGGATGCAGCAGTTTCGGGGATCAATGTAAAACGATACTGATCAGATCGGGATTAATGCGCCACCAACCAGTTTTCGCCGGTGTTCATTTCCACAACCACCGGCACTTTCATCGGAATGGCCTGCACCATATGCTTTTCGATGAGCGGTTTCAATGTTTCCACCTCTTCTTTTAAGGTATCGAAGATCAATTCATCATGTACCTGAAGGATCATTTTCGATTGCAGTTTTTCTTTCTGCATCGCTTCGTAAATACTGATCATAGCAATTTTGATCATATCCGCCGAAGAACCCTGTATGGGTGCATTGATCGCATTTCGTTCGGCAAATCCGCGCACCACCGCATTTTTCGAATTGATGTCACGCAGATACCTGCGGCGACCCATCATGGTTTTCACAAATCCGTTCTCCCTGGCAAAATCGACCGTTTCTTTCATGTATCTCTTTACGCCCGGGTACTTCTCAAAATACTGATCGATGATCTCTTTGGCCTCACCACGAGGTATGTTGAGCCGCTCAGACAGGCCAAAAGCCGAAATACCATACACAATTCCAAAGTTGACGGTTTTGGCATTTCTACGCTGATCGGATGTCACTTCATCCAGCGCCACACCATACACTTTTGATGCAGTAGCCGTATGGATGTCAATGCCTTCTTTGAAAGCCGTTATCATCCCCTCATCACCACTCAACTCAGCAATGATACGCAGTTCGATCTGTGAATAATCGGCTGCCAACAGCGTAAACTTTTCGTTTCGGGGAAC
>JAGQVF010000049.1:0-4192 GCA_020438135.1 Bacteroidales bacterium
TATCAGGTGATGATTGAAACCATGCACCCTGGTTGAACTCATTGCCCGGCAACCCATCATATTTGTCAAAACATTTAAAAAGGGGATTCAATGGATCCGGTTGCATGTTGTCGAAATCGTGAAGAGCCTCAAACTGTGACCTGTTGAGCCTGGCAATTCCTTTAAAAGTGCTCATCCAGATATTGCCTGTTCGATCTTCTGCCAATCCGAAGATCACATTGCCCGGCAGACCATGCTTCGTATTAAATTGGATGAATTCCATCTTTACTTCAGGATTTTTAACCAGGTTTAAACCTCCCTGCGTCCCAAGCCACATCTGGTTTTTTTTATCGAAATGGATCACCCACACATTATTGTTGCTCAGGCTTTTTTCATTACCGGGTTCGTTCTTATAGCGATGAAAAGAATTCCTTTCGTGATCCATCCGGCACAAACCTCCTTCGAAAGTTCCGATCCATAAATTCCCTTTTTGATCTTCCGACAGCGAAAGAATGGTACTGGATGAAATACTTTGTTGATTTTCCGGATCATGTTTAAACACCTCGAAACGGCCTGTATTACTATCGTAACGATTGAGCCCGCCACCCCGTGTGCCGATCCATATATCACCCTTTTTATCCTCGTGAAGAACCAGGATCCGACTGTTGGAAAGTGCCTGAGGATTCGAAAAATCGGAGCGAAAGTGGGTGAAAGTTTCTGTAAACGGATCAAACACATCCAGATCATTGCCATAGGTTCCGATCCAGATACGGCCATCGCGGCTCTCGAGCAAAGCCCAGATTGAATTGCCGGAAATGCAGTTTTGTGATTTGCCTGATTTGAAATAGGTAATCTCCCCGGTATGTCTATTCATACGGTTTAATCCGCCACCTTCGGTACCAATCCAGATGTTTCCGTTTTTATCTTCAAGAATGGCATTCACTGACGGATTATTAAGTTTGGCAAAGCTTTCTTCACGATCATTTATGACAGTAAATAATGATTTCTTTTCAATGAAGCTAAATAGTCCCTGGTCGGTTCCGGCCCAGATCAACCCTGAACGATCCTGCATGAGACACCATGTGTTTCCTGACAAATCAAAGCCACCGGGATTTGTTGTAATGGTTAGATTATTTTCCCGGTTAACAATATGAATCCCTTTGGTTGTTCCCAGCCAAATCAATGTATTATTGTCTGGCAAAACATTCCAAACTTTTTGATCAACGCTGAAAACCTGTGATAGTTGATCATTTTCATTGAATATACAAAGTCCTTTAGCAGTTCCCAATATAGTTCCGGCTTCGGCAAGTTGTTTTATTGACCAAATCACAGGTTGATTTTTGTTATCGTTATGAGGCTTCAAATTGATTCGTTTAATTTCACTGGTGAGCGGATTAAATGAAGCTAACCCAGCATTGGTTCCGATCAACACCTGTTTTTCACTGGTAAACAAACTGATCACAATGTCGGAGGGAATGGTTGCCGGATCATTCTGAGCATGATTGTAATGGTTAAATTGCCGGCTTCCGGCTTCTAAAATATTTAAACCTTTGTTGGTTCCGGCATAAATCGTATTGTTCGAATCGGCGGCAACACACCAGATGTTGTTCTCTGAAATCGAGCCGGCATTTTCCGGATCGTGCATGTATCGTTGAAAGCGGCCTCCGGATGGGTCGATCCGGTTGAGGCCACCACTCATTGTCCCTGCCCAAATCATTCCATTGCCGTCCTCACATATCGATAAAACATAATTATTTGAGAGACTGTTGGTGTCGGACGGAATATTCTGATAAATCTGAAATTGGTTACCGTCATAACGGCACAGCCCGTCTTGAGTGCCAATCCAGATAAATCCTTTGTTATCCTGTAGGATGCAGTTGACGGTATTTTGCGGAAGACCATCCTCGGAAGTGATGTGATCTGAAATTTCAAAATCCTGTGCCATGCCGACCGCAATAAGCACAAAAACGGCAAACAATGACAAAGTCATACGACCGCCGAACCGATAACCTCTTTTATTTGTACAGCAGGACAATCTTTCCTGAATTGATTTTGTACAAATATAGAAATATTTGATCTGTTGAGAAGACTAATATGAAAGGAAAGGGTTACTTTGTCCCTAAAAAAGGTATAAGTTTTTGCTCCCAGATTTGATAACCGTTGTCATTCAGGTGCAGGCTATCTGATAGAAAAATAGTAGGTTTCGGTTTACCCGAAGGAAGCAGCATCGGTTGGGCAACATCCACATATGTAAGATTTTTCTTTTGATCCGCAAGTGCATTCACCATTTCGTTCAATCTTTTCATTTCCGGGTATTTATCCCAACGTGCCGGACTGGGTTTGGCCGGGAGATAAATTAAATCGGGTTTTGAATCAAGTTTTTCAATGCGACCAAAAAATTCCTTAAAATCATTGAAAGTTTGTTCAGCCGTTTTTCCAAAATCCACATCATTATCGCCACAGTAAAAAACGATGAGCGATGGCCGGTATTTAGCCACAACCTGATCGAAATAATGGAGCATGTCAGAGATATGCGCCCCACCAAAACCGCGGTTGATCACTTCCCTTTCGGGAAACCCGGATTGGGTTTTCCACATGCGAATGCTGGAGCTTCCGGCAAATAAAATGGCATTATCAGGAAAGCTGTTTTTGGAATCCCAGTAAATAAAATTATCTATCTCGGATTGAAATCGAGTGGGGTTGGGGTTTGGGAGGGATTGTCCAAAAAGAGCTAAACCGATAAAAATTAAGTTTATTATCAAGATTATCTTTTTCATAATTGCAAAATTAAACGAAAAAAATAGTTGTATTACTTTCCGCTTAGAAGACTCACTCCTGATCACGCCATTGAAAAAATCATGGGTGAGACCGAAACATCTTCCCCGGCAAACTCTTTACCAGCCCGTCAAATTCGAGGTTGAGAAGGATGGCGGCAATTTTAGAATTGGAGAGTTTGGATTGTAAAACAATAAAATCGATGCTGGTTTCTCCGTTTTCTTTCAGGATGTCCATCACAATATCTTCTTCCTTGTTCAGTTCGCGGAACAATTTCGTTTGAATTGCGGCATTTGTCGATTTGCTGTCCCATTGCATGATATATTTAAGATCGTCAGCCGACTGGATTAGCGCCGCTTTATTGGTTTTAACCAGGTAATTACATCCTTCGGAGTAAAGGTCGTTTATTCTTCCCGGCACAGCAAACACATCACGGTTATATGAATTAGCGATGTTGGCCGTGATCAGGGCACCACCTTTTTTTGCGGATTCCACAACCACAAGGGCATCACATAAGCCGGCGATGATGCGGTTTCGTTTGGGGAAATTTTCCCTGTCGGGATTGGTGCCGCTCATAAAGTCACTTAATAATCCACCCTGTTCCATCATTTTTCGCGACAAAGCATAATTCTGGTTCGGATACACACGATCGAGGCCATGGGCCAGCACACCAACCGTTTTTAGTCCATTGTCGAGTGCCGATTTATGTGATTGTGTATCGATTCCGTAGGCCAAACCACTTACGACCAAAACATCCAGGTCGGCCAAATCATGAAGCAGGCTTTCACACATATCACGTCCATATTCAGTAGCCCGGCGGGTACCTACCATTCCAACGACATATTTGCAGTTCAAATCGGCATTGCCTTTCAAATAGATCAATACGGGGCTGTCGATGCAATGTTTGAGGCGCTGCGGGAAACTTTTGTCGAGATAATAATAGGTTCGAATATTGTTTTTTTCGATAAAATCAATTTCCTGTTCTGCCCTTTCGAGGGTTTGGGCTGATTTGATCGATTCAACTGTAGCTTTGCCCATGCCTGGAATTTTCATCAGGTTGGTTTTTTTCTCCTGGAAAACAGCCTCAGCTGAACCGCAATAAGCGATCAGTTTTTTTGCATTGATGTCGCCGATGCCGGGAATAAGTGTTATGGCTATTTGATAAAGCAACAAGGTTAAAGTGTTTGAATTTCAAAAATAATAGAAATATCAAGTAAAATTCAGAATTGTCGTATTTTGCTGCTCAAATTTTTCAAAAAGCGCAAGTGGGAAAACACCCAAAGATATTTGTCTGCCCGCTCGATTGGGGAATCGGCCATGCTACCCGATGCGTGCCGCTGATCCGGGAATTGATTGATCAGGGAGCGGAGGTGGTTTTAGGGGCTTCAGGTCGGTCATTTGACTTTTTAAAACGAGCGTTCCCCGAACTTTTGCTCAT
>JAGQVF010000049.1:4267-37143 GCA_020438135.1 Bacteroidales bacterium
GGGCTGATCCGGGAAATTAAAAAAGAACATCAAACACTTGAAAAACTGGTTGAAGAACATCAGTTTGATGCTGTGATCTCCGACAACCGTTACGGGGCCTACTCTGAAAATGTGCCTTCGGTATTTATGACACATCAATTGTTTATTCGCACCCCTGCACATATAAAAGTGATGGAGCCCGTGCTCTTCAGGATGAACCATCATTATATCTCCAGGTTCCGCGAATGCTGGATCCCCGATCTTCCCGGAAAAGAGAATTTATCCGGTGAACTTTCTCATAAAAAAGCAGTTCCGGCAAATTATCATTTTATCGGACCTTTATCTCGCTTTAGAGGGTTGAGCAAAGAAATACACGATATAAAATACGACCTGCTCGCCCTTATATCCGGTCCGGAACCTCAGCGGAGCATCTTCGAAGAAAAAATTCTCAGGGATTTGGAAAAGAGTTCGATTAAAGCTGCTATCCTGAGTGGAAAACCGGAATCGATGAATCACAGGCGGCTTAATGAAAACATAGAAATCTTCTCGCACCTCGGTACAAAGGAACTTTTTGCATTAATTAATGAAAGCAAACTGATCGTTTCACGGCCCGGCTATTCTACTTTGATGGACCTGATGTCGGTAGGGGCAAAGGCGGTTTTTGTTCCCACTCCAGGTCAAACAGAACAGGAATACCTTGCAGAAAAAATGAAGTCAGAAGGAATTTTTGGTTTTTTATCTCAAAGGGAATTTAGCCTAAAAAAAGCATTTGAAATTGCATCGGGATTTGAGGGTGGTACAATCAAAACAACAGAAACGGATCTCAAAAGTCGAATAAGCATATTTCTTAGGAACATTTCTAAATCGAAATAGATTTTTCCAGTCAATCCGGCCAATCCGGCCAAACCAGCCAAATTAGTCAATCCAGTCAATCCAGTCAATCAATTCAATTTCCTATATTTGCCGCGTTCAAATCAAAAACTATGTTTCTAAGCGCAATTGTCTGGAATGTTGACCCTGAGATCTTCAGGATCGGGAGTTTTGCCGTTCGATGGTACGGTCTGTTGTTTGCCCTGGGTTTTGTATTTGGTTACATCATCATGGGGCGTATTTTCAAGAAGGAGCACATTCCTCCGAAAATGCTCGATACCCTAACAACTTATATGGTTGTGGGAACTGTGGTTGGTGCAAGGCTCGGTCATTGCCTTTTTTATGAGCCGGAATTCTATCTTTCGCATCCCCTCAAAATTTTAATGATCTGGGAAGGAGGTCTGGCCAGTCATGGGGCTGCCATTGGTATTTTGCTTGCGTTGTATTTTTTTACCAAAAAATCGAAAAAATCATACCTGTGGATCGTTGACCGGATTGTGATTGTTGTTGCACTCGCCGGCTTTTTTATCCGGACCGGTAATCTGATGAATTCTGAAATTTACGGGGTTCAAACCGACCTTCCCTGGGGATTTATCTTTGAACGGTGGGGAGAAACGGTTCCTAAACATCCCACTCAGATTTATGAAGGATTATCGTATTTGCTGATTTTTGTTTTTCTTTATACGCTTTATAATAAACGCTATAAAACACTGAAAGATGGTTTCTTAACCGGCTTTTTTATGTCAGTTTTGTTTGGGGTTCGTTTCCTGGTAGAGTTTATAAAAGAGCCACAGGTTGGTTTCGAAGCCGATATGATGTTAAATATGGGACAGTTGCTTAGCATCCCACTCATCATCACAGGGATTATCTTAATGGTTTTCAGTAAGAAAAAATCCTGATTATTCCATCAATTGCAAATGCTGCCTGAAAGTACTGTCTACTTTTTCGTAAAAAGCATCCTGTTTATTTGATTTTGCCATCATACTGAGTTGTTGTAACACACCCAGCGCCTGGTTATAATCGGTTTCAAAGTATTTAACAAGGTCATTATCAAGCCTGTAATAGTAGTCCAGATTTTGATCGTATATTTCAAATACTCTTTCAGCAATTGCATTGGCTTTATCCGGAGCACCTGCATCATAGTAAACCTCTATGAAAGGAATCATATACATATCAAAGGTGATTTTGCTATCCGGAAATTCTTCGAGGCATTTATCAAGTAATTCGATGGCTTTTTCGTTTTCACCTTTTTTAACCATTGCCTGCGCAGTTCGCATGAAATTTTGTTTGGGGATGATCGAATTGCGATAGCTTTCACGATCAATATACACATCCGGATCGGCCAGATTACCCCATTGGCATTTATTCATAAACAGGTCAAAGGTTTTTTCTTCATTAACGCCTCCAACACCCGAAATGAAATTTTTGGCTTTTACAGGCATAAAACGGTAAACGAATCCTTCGAGGTGGCAATATTCATCCACATCCAATACTTTGCTCATGCTGCTTGGATTGGCGAAATAGATGGGCCTGTCCCAGTTGTTGGTTGCAATGATATCGAGTAGCATCAGATCGTTTTTATAAAGGTAATTTTGCCGGACATTCCAAGTGATTTCATCAACAATGTTTCCGTACATGCTTTCAGGGACGGCACCTTTTCTAACGATATCAGCAGAATCAATTGAGAGTTTGAATTTTTTGGTAGGTGAGAAATTGATTTTCTCACCGCTTTGAAGCGTTAATTTCGTCCTGTCATCTTCACTTGCAATAAAATCAATAACCTGTTTGAGCTCTGTATTACCTTTGATGTTTGTATTATAAAATACAACGGCATTGTTCACTCCATTTTGATACTGATTATGGTCAAGGGTGAAGGGCAATGGTTCTGATTCATAAGCTTTGTGCATCATTTGATGTATATACCAATGACCTGAAGCCAGCATAAAATTTACAACCCTGACATCCGTTCTGATGCCTTCCACTTCCTGGGCATACCACAATGGGAAAGTGTCGTTATCACCATTGGTAAACAGGATGGCATTGGGTTCACATGAATTGAGATAATTAAATGCGAAATCACGGGCAGCATATTTTCCTGAACGGTCGTGGTCGTCCCATCCTTCTTTGGCCATAATTACAGGAACCAGCAAGAGAGCTGCTACTGAAGTTACAATGGCCGCCATTTGTGGATTTATCCTTTTTTTAAGCATATCCCATATTCCCATTACACCCAGTCCAATCCAAATTGCAAAGGCATAAAAAGAACCTGCATATGCATAGTCGCGTTCACGGGGCTGATAGGGATATTGATTAAGGTAAACGATGATGGCGAGTCCGGTCATTAAAAACAACAGTGCCACAACCCACATATCTTTTTTGTCGGTGTTGAGATGATAAAACAACCCGATCAAACCAAGCAGGAAAGGAAGCATGTAAAACTTATTTCGTGCCGGACTTTGCATGCTGTCAGGTAAATCGGTTTGTGGTCCCAGTCCAAGAATATTTTCATCAAACCAGTTAATGCCGGTCAACCAGTTTCCATGTTCTATTTCCCCCTGGCTTTCAATATCATTTTGCCGACCTGAAAAATTCCACATGAAATATCTTAAATACATATGGCCGATCTGGTAGGTGAAGAAAAACCTCAGATTTTCACCGAAAGTAGGTTTCATAAGAACTTCGGTAGAGCCGTCATCTTTCTGCACCTCAATCGGGATTCCCTTTACTTTCCCATATTGCTTGTACATCTGAATGTGCGATTGTTTTTGATTACTCCACATTCTCGGGAAGAGGGTCATAAATCGTGAGTCGTAAACAGGTATGGTTCCTTTACGATCGTCAGTGATTACATATTTTCCTTTCTTAACATCTTTTACATAAATCGGGTTCCCATCTTTTACATCAACTGTTGGTGCATTGTAGTACTGGCCATAAAGTACCGGCCAATCGCCATATTGCTCACGTGCTAAATAAGCAAGTAAACTAATGGCGTCTTCCGGACTATTTTCATCGATGGGTGGATTGGCATTACTCCGAATGATGATCATAAAAAAGGATGAATATCCGATAAGAATAAATGTGAGGGCCAGAACAATGGTGTTGAGTACAACCTTACCTCTTGTTCGTGTATAACGAAGACCCCAAACGATCAGTCCGATTAAAACAACAAAATAAAAGATGGTACCGGAGTTGAATGGTAAACCAAAAGAATTGACAAATAACAATTCGAAAACGCTGGAAAGTTTAACAATCCATGGAATGATTCCATTCATGATCAATCCAAGAAGTATTACGGAGATTATCCCTGTAATGATAATTCCGTTTCGGGTAGGTTTATATTTTTTGAAATAATACACGTAGGCAATTGCCGGAATAGCGAGCAGGTTTAACAAGTGTACACCTATGGATAATCCGATCAGGTAAGCGATTAAGAGCAACCATCTGTTAGAGATTTTTTCCTCTTCACGTTCCCATTTCAGAATGGCCCAAAATACCACTGCTGTAAAAAAGGATGACATGGCATAAACCTCACCTTCAACCGCCGAAAACCAGAAAGAATCTGAAAAGGTAAAAGCCAGGGCGCCAACCGCGCCACTTCCGATGATTGCATAAATATTTCCTGTACTTAATTCCTGTTCTTGTTTCAATGCAATTTTTCTGGCAAAATGGGTGATGGTCCAAAAGAGGAAAAGTATGGTGAAACTGCTGCTGAGTGCCGACATGATATTGATCATCAGGGCAACATGTGAAGTGTCACCAAAAGCGAAAAGTGAGAAAAATCTTCCAATCATCTGGAAAAAGGGTGCTCCCGGGGGATGACCAACCTGAAGTTTATATGCGGTAGCTATGTATTCGCCACAATCCCACCAACTGGCAGTAGGTTCAACAGTAAGAAAATAGACAGTGGTAGCGATGGCAAAAACGATCCATCCTACATACCTGTTTAGTTTTTTGTATAATTCCATGAAGGTGAACAATTTCAGATTTGCTGGCGAAAATACGCAAATTCACTTCAAAATCTGATATAGAAAATTGGAATTAACGAAAATTAACTTGTAAAAAATTCATTCAGAGATCGGTAATCCCTGAAATTATTGAATGAACTCCTTTTGAAATTTTAATATTGTAGAGATTTTGATTTTCAGGAAATAATATCTACTTTTGCGCTCCTTTTTAAAAATTTAATAATAACAAACAGAAAATTATGAGTAATCAGTATGAAACCGTTTTCATTATGACTCCCGTTTTGTCTGAAGAACAGATGAAGGAAACGGTAAGTAAGTTCAGGGATTACCTGAAAGAAAGGGGGGCAGAGATTGTCTTTGAGGATAACTGGGGCATGCGCAAACTGGCCTACCCTATCCAGAAAAAATCAACCGGGTTTTACCATTTGATTGAGTTCAAAGCCGAAGGTGGAATTATCAGGGATTATGAAGTTGCATTCAAACGCGACGAAAGGATCCTGAGATTTTTAACCGTTAAGCTCGATAAGCATTCAATTGCTTATAACGAGAAAAAACGTAAGAAAGCAAGTGAAGAAGTTGAATCTTAATTCTTAACCATTAAAACAGAAAATTATGGCTCAATCAAATTCAGATATAAAATATCTCACCCCGATTGCGGTTGATACCAAAAGAAAAAAATATTGCCGCTTCAGGAAAAGCAGGATCAAGTACATTGATTATAAAGATGCTGATTTCCTCTTGAAGTTTGTAAACGAGCAAGGTAAACTTCTTCCGAGAAGAATTACCGGTACATCTACAAAATACCAGAAAAAAGTTGCACAGGCTGTTAAACGTGCAAGGCACCTTGCACTGATGCCTTATGTTGGTGATCTGTTAAAATAAGGAGGTTGATATGGAAGTAATATTGAAACAAGACGTACAAAACTTAGGCTATATAAATGATATAGTGAACGTGAAAGATGGCTATGCCAGAAATTTCCTTATTCCGAATGGATTAGCAATTACAGCTACCAGGGTGAACCGTAAAATCCTGGAAGAAGATCTCAGACAGAAGTCTTTCAAAGAGGAAAAAATTAAAAAAGAAGCTGAAACTCTTGCAAAAGCACTCGAGGGCATTACTGTAAAAATTGGTGCCAAGGCTGCTGAATCGGGTAAAATTTTCGGTTCTGTGAATAACATCCAGATCGCTGATGCCATTAAAGCGCAATTTAACTATGACATCGATCGTAAAAAGATCGTAGTTGATGGTGAACACATTAAAGAGCTGGGAACCTATTCGGCAGAAATCAGATTACACAAAGAAGTGAAAGTAAAAATCAGCTTCGAAGTGTTTGCAGAGTAGTGTATTGTTCACGATATTTATTATTGAAAAACCCGGCAGGATTGCCGGGTTTTTCACTTTCAGGTCGATGTTTAGGAAGGTTGGGTTTGACACTTCAGTCAAAAAGGCTCAAAATTAAAGGACTAGTTATCTTAGTTTGACATGATTACGCTACTCTTCTTTATTTCATCCCTTTTTTCAATTGTTTTTTCAAGTCTGGTTATCAAAATGATCATCATTACCAACATGGCTATGTAAATTGAGATATACAATATTCTTGAGTGCGGATATTTTTTCTTGAAATATGTTAATCTCATTTTGAACTCGAATCAGCATTTTTAGAATCTCTTTCTCGTCATTTTGGATTTGACGCTGTAAAAATATATCAAAAATTTGCGATTTCTATCCCTGAAAACCACTAAAAAAAAAAAATAGCTGGAAACCACTAGTTTTTATGTAAGCAGGATTTAAATTGTCAGATAATCAGTTAATTGAGATAAAGAGCTTTGATGAATGTAGGTTGAAACTATAAATGTTGTATATGTGAATTATTATATATGAAATGAAATTTGAAATCTGGAGATTGTTGAAATTATTCATAAAAATCATTTTCGATTGCCCATCTTACCAAACCTGCTGTATTTTTTACCTGCGTTTTAACCATTAAATTGGCTCGGTGCGATTCAACAGTGTGATAGCTGATATTTAATTCAGCACTGATTTCATGGCTCGAGTTTCCTTCACAAATCAATTTCAGCACTTCTTTTTCACGAACAGTCAATTTGGGAAACAGTGGGTCAGCATCGTCGTTATTCTCATTTGGTTTAAATAGCTTATCAGAAATTCTGCCGGTAAAGTATTCACCTCCTTCATTCACTTTGTGGATAGCTTCGATGATTTCGCTTTTCGAAGCATCTTTTAGCAAATATCCAGTAGAACCATACCGGATCATTTTCTTCACAAATCTTCTTTCATCATATTGAGAAAGTGCGATTACTTTCATTTCCGGATATTTTTTACATACCAGTCGGGTACAATCCAAACCGTTCATTTCAGGCATATAAATATCCATTAAGATTACGTCAATTTCACCATTCAGAGAGTCGAGTTTTTCAAGCACTTCCAATCCATTGTGAGCTTCCGCAACGATTTTGATATGTTTATCATTCCGCAATGTGGATCGGATACCATCAATAAGTAGTTGGTGATCATCAGCAATCAGTACTTTAATCATAAAACAAAAATACGAATCCTAATACTTAATAGAAAGGAATGTGAATAAAATATGTTGTTCCCATGGTTGGTGATGTTTCGAGTTCCAGGTTCCCATTCATCGATCGAGTGCTATCGATGATATGCGACAAGCCTACCGTTTTTTGTGAAATCACTTCATTTTTATCGAATCCTTTACCATCATCTGAATATTGAAATCTCATTTTATTGCCGGTTTGAAACAGTATGATACTGACCTCTTTTGCTCCGGAATGTTTGAAACTGTTTGTGAACAATTCGGAAATGATGTCCAAAATGGGCCCTTTTATTTTTGCAGGAATATCATCGTACGAATTACTGATTTCAAGATTGGCATTTATGCCATATTTTTCCGAAAGGTTTTCGAAGATCTTTTGTATCTCTTTTGTTAGGCCTCCCGATGCAGATAAGTGAAGGTCAGGTTCCGAATTACTTACAGGTGGATCAATTGTCGTAACCAATGGGTCCTGATAAACATTTACGACATGCTGTGTATGAACTGAAAGCGTTAATCTTTTATTAAATAACGAATTAACAAAAAGGGAAGCGAGGATTAATAATATTGATAATCCCAGGAATAAGATTACCTGTTGATCATTGAAATTGGAAAAAAGTATTGATTCCTGAAGGGATAAAGCAATATTGAGCATGCTCATATACAGGGCAAACAAAAGGAGGATTGTTATTTTATTAATAAGGCTTATCAAAACAATGTAATATTTAAATTATCCTATACTGTTTTTCATGGATTTATATGGTTAAATAAGTTTTTCATACGTTGATTTATCATACAAAAACCTAATTGTTGGGATGGATTTTGGTGTCCTGCCTGCATCGCAGGCAGGACTTGAAAGAATTCTTATCTTCTACCCAGTATTTTTATCTCTTTTTTAAAAAGCAAGTTTTCGGATTTTTATCAGGATAATTTTTTGATTGTAACAGCAACTCCTTCTCATAAAATCACAAACTGTTTGTTACTCGTTACAAACTTTTCTTTTATTCCCTATCCTGAATCTCTTTATTTGCAATGCAATACTATGGCAAAAAATAAACATTTCTATCCCTGAAAACCACTAAAAAAAAAAAATAGCTGAAAACCACTAGATATTCTTTTTTCTGTATATGTATTTTTTTCTAAATCAGGTGTTAATATTTTTTATTTTTGCCAATCAAAGGAGTTTGCATGCTTTCAAGAAATAGTATTCACGAAATAAGATCGCTCAAAGACGCAAAAAACAGAAATAAAACCAAACAATTTGTTGCGGAAGGTCCCAAAGTAATTAATGAATTGTTACTTGGTAGTTTCGAACCCAAAGGTATTTATTGTTTGGAGGATGCTTTGTTTCTATTTAAAAACAAAGTCGCAGATAAAGATGTAATAAAAATTATCTCAGAAAAAGAACTTCAAAGGATCAGTCAACTGGTAACACCTAATAAGGCACTGGCTGTATTTAACATGGCAACTCCTGTTGCCCTGACTGATTTTGAGACCAATGATCCGATATTAATGTTGGATGATATCAGTGATCCCGGGAACCTGGGAACCATCATCAGGACGGCCGACTGGTTCGGTGTAAAACATATCATCTGTTCTGAAAAAAGTGTAGATGTGTATAATCCCAAAGTTGTACAATCAACCATGGGGTCACTGGGCAGGGTGCAGGTACATTATTTGAATATTGCCGAATTTCTGAGTGTATTACCCAAAGCAATTCCATGCTATGGTGCCTTCCCCGATGGCGAAAGTATTTACGATACTTCATTTAAACGTGGATCAATATTGTTGATCGGAAGTGAATCACATGGAATTTCAAAGGATTTATTGCCATTTGTAACCAAAAAAATTTCAATTCCTGGTTTTTCGAAAAATGAAATAAAAGCCGAATCACTCAATGCATCAATAGCAGCTGCTATTATTTGTGCTGAATTAAGACGACAGTTATTAATCAATTAACAAATTTTAGGTATTGTGTCTCCCAACAAATGGATTATTTTTGCGTTTTCCAATTAAAGTAAAGAACAGATATGTTGCAGATTCTTCTCATAACGATAATTTTGATAGGTGTTGCTTTTGCCGGCATTGCGATCAAAATGTTCCTGCAAAAAGGCGGACAATTCACCAAATCATGTAGTTCGGTTGATACCGGAACCGGCCAAAAGGTTGGTTGTGTATGTGATGGCGGTGACGAAAAAAAATGTGTGAACTACGAAAAGCATCATGGTGTACTGAAGGATGCCTGAAGGGCACCCTGAGTACTTGTTCAAATTTCACATTTCTTATTATTTCTCTAAGCTGATCTCTTTTGATAATTCGTAAATTTGAAGACTTAGTCAAAACATCATGCGGATCATTGCTGTCTTCATAATTGCGATTTTTTGCTTTGAGTCAGTCATCGGGCAAAATTACTCCATCTCCGGAAGGGTGATTGATGCGGACTCAAGAAAGCCTCTTCCCTTCGTAAATATCATGATCAATTCGTCAGACCTGGGAGGCACCTCCGATATTGATGGGAAATTTAGTTTTCGCTCGCCGGTTCCTGTTGAATTCCTTAAGTTGAGCTATGTAGGTTATGAACCCAAAAAATATGAGCCGGTAGACGGGGAAGATGAGCATGTGATTCCGATGAAAAAAGTTGAGTATGAACTGCCTGAATTCATCGTTTATCCAACGGAGAATCCCGCCCACAGGATCATTCAACATGCCATCGACCACATCGACAATAATGATCCGGAGAAACTTCCCTCGTTTTCATACACGGCATACGACAAAATGATCTTTACCCTCGATCCTGATTCGCTGCCATTGAGCGAGGAGATGAAATCCGATTCGGCGGATGAGTTCCGCCAATTCATCGATAACCATCACCTGTTTATGATGGAATCGGTTGCCGAAAGAAAATTCAAATCGCCTGATAACAATGTAGAACGGGTAATTGCATCCAAAATGTCGGGTTTTAAAGATCCGATCATTGTTTTTGTAATCTCACAATGGCAGTCCACTTCCTTCTACAACAACCGGATTGAAATAATGGGAAAGCCCTACGTAAATCCCATTAGTCGCGGAAGTACGGATAAATATTTTTTTCTTTTACAGGATACATTATTATATGGTGAACACGATTCGGTTTTTGTAATTTCCTTTCGGCCTAAAAAAAATACCAATTTCGATGGGCTGACCGGGCATTTGTCCATCAATACCAAAAACTGGGCAATCCAAAATGTAATTGCAGAACCTTATGATCAGAAATCTGCTTTGATCTTTAGAATAGAACAAATGTACGAACTGGTGGATGGCGAACACTGGTTTCCGGTGCAGGTGAATAACCTGGCCATACTTCGTAATGTAATTGCTAATGATTCCGCGGTCAATATCGGGTTTGGCGACCTGCCCGATTCTGTTGCTCAGAATGCAGCTCAAATACCTTTTGGTATTGGGAAAAGGTATATCCGGAATATTCAAATCAATCCGGAAATTAAAAACCGGGAATTCGGCAATGCCGAAGTGGATGTGGATCCCAACGCTAACTTTCGGGATGAGGATTTTTGGAGGGGATATCGCGTAGACAGCCTGACGCAGAAAGAACTAAATACCTATCACTATATCGATAGCCTGGGCGAAGCTGAAAATTTTGACCGCTACGCCCGGAATGTTGAAAGTCTTCTTACAGGAAGAATTCCCTGGGGGCATGTTGATCTGTTGATCGACCGGTTTCTAACGTACAATGATTTTGAGGGGTTTGCACCCGGTCTCGGGATCGCAACCAACGACCGACTGTCGGAAGTGTTCCACGCTGGAGGGTTTTTCCGTTACGGCTTTCGCGACGATCGCATTAAATACGGTCTTAATGCCGATCTGCTGTTGTATAATCCGTTCGACCTTGTAGCGGGTGTTTCTTATTTTGATGATGTAACCGAAACCAGCGGTGTGGAATTCTGGGACCGGAAGAACACCTTCATCAACGAGGATCAGTTTCGCAAGTTTCTGATCCAGCGTATGGACCTCACCAAAGGGTATGATGGTTATCTGAATTTCCGTACATTGAAATATATGAATGTGCATCTCGGTTTTTCTGTAAAGCGGAAAGAAACCACAACCGATTACCGGTTCAGTACAAATGAAACAGATTTGAGAGTGTTACAAAATCAGTTTGATTTTACTAATGCCATTTTGGGAATTCGCTATGCTTACAAAGAAAAATTTGTAAAAAACATGCGGAAGAAAATTTCCCTGGGAACAAATTATCCGATCGTAAAACTTCAATATACAAGGGGTTTTGCAGGTTTGCTTGAGGGCGATTTCGATTACAATCGCATCGATCTGAACATCAAAAAGTCGTTTTATACAAATTACCTCGGAAGAACCAGCTTTTCACTGATGGCGGGGTATGTAGACAGCGATATTCCCTACACCGATCTTTTTAATGGCAACGGAAGCTGGCGAACCTTCACAATTTACGCTCCCGGATCGTTTGCCACAATGCGAATGAATGAATTTTTGTCGAGCCGTTATATAGCTTTGTATGTGGTTCATGATTTTGAGAATCTGCTTCTGAAGCGTGATGGCTTCAACCCTGAATTTGCCATTGCCACGCACATCGGCTTTGGCGATCTCGATCATCCCGAAAGTCAGTACAACGTAAATTTCAAAACCATGGAAAAAGGATATTACGAATCGGGACTGCTGATCAACAACCTGTTAAATCTGAGAATTTATAAGATTGGGATCGGTGCCTTTTACAGGTTTGGGCCATACAGTTTCAGCAATGCCTGGGATAACGTGGGGTTGAAATTTACCCTTAAAACAGCCTTCTGATCATTATCTTTTCATATTTATCTCTTTTCATTATTTTTGTTCATACCTAAACTCGCACAATGAATATAAACTACAGGTTGCTTGGAGGTATCCTCGCGTTTGCATTGGGAATTTACCTGGCATGGTATTTTTCAGATATCCTGGTGTATGTGATGCTGGCCGGTGTATTGTCATTCATTGGTCATCCGCTGGTTCGGTTGTTTGATAAAATTCAGTTTGAAAAGTTCAAAATGCCGCATACAGTGAGCGCTGTCCTCACTTTAATAGTAATGGTTTTGATCTTGACCATTCTGTTTTTGATTTTTGTGCCGGTGATCAATCGACAGGCTTATGTGATCACAAGCATCGATTTTCAGTACCTGGGCGAACAACTCGAAAAACCGCTCTACGAGTTGGAAGATAAACTCGTGCAATACAATATGCTCGATAATCATCAAACCCTCGAAGGTATAATTGCCGGCGAACTTGAATCCATAGTTAGTATGACTTCTATCAGGAACGTGCTGGGTAATGTGGTAGGGCTTGCCGGAAGTCTTTTTATCGGGATTTTTTCAGTTATTTTTCTCACCTTTTTCTTTTTGCGGGATGACCGGCTCTTTTACAACGGGATCATGTTGTTTGTTCCGAGGCGATTCGAAGAAAAGGCATCCAACATTATGAGCGATACCCGTAGATTGCTTTCGAGGTATTTTGTAGGACTTAGCCTTGAACTACTGAGTATGATGACATTGATCACCCTGGGCCTCACTTTTTTTAATGTTGAAAATGCACTTCTGATCGGGTTTATCGGAGGATTGCTGAACGTAATACCTTATCTCGGCCCCATCATAGGCGCTTCCATGGGTGTGCTGATCGGTGCCACCGGAAACCTGAGCACCGAATCGTATGCCGATATCATTCCAATTTCTGTAATTATTTTAGGCACGTTTGCTATTGCCAATATGATCGATAACCTGATTCTCCAACCATTGATCTATTCTACCAGTGTGAAGGCTCATCCCATCGAAATATTCCTGGTGATTTTGATGGCAGGCAGCCTCGCCGGAATTCCCGGAATGATCCTTGCCATTCCGGGATACACCGTACTTCGGATCGTAGCCAAACAGTTTTTCTCCCAATCTAAACTGGTCCAGAAAATAACCGAGAATATCTGACTTCTGCAACCTGATTCCCTGAAATTTGTTTAACCTTGTGATCTCTTTGCAGGAAAAAGAATCGGAAAATGGCGAAATTGTACGATACATACCGCATTATCAGAAATGTAACTCCCAAAAGGATTTGGAATATCGTTTTGATTCAATTGAGTTATTTCATCACCAACCTGATGAAGAAACCTGTGCTGATGGGAAAACCTTTCAGCGTGTCGATTGAACCGACCACTTCCTGCAACCTGCGTTGCCCGGAGTGTCCTTCGGGTTTGCGAAAGTTTTCCCGTAATACAGGCATGTTAACCCTCGATCTGTATAACAAGATCATACACGATATCGGCGATTACCTGATGTACATGATCCTCTATTTTCAGGGTGAACCTTACCTAAATCCCTCTTTTTTCGACATTGTGAAAGATGCCCGTAAACGAAAAATTTATACGGCAACGTCAACCAATGCTCATTTTCTGAATGATGAAAATGCCCGGAAAACAGTTGAATCGGGGCTTGACCGGATCATTGTTTCACTTGATGGGATTGGTCAGGAAACCTATGCGGCATACAGGGTAGGAGGGCGTTATCAACGTGTTTTGGATGGTATTGAAAACCTTGTGAAATGGAAAAAAGAGCTGAAATCGAAAACACCGCATATCATCCTTCAGTTCATTGTTTTCAGAACCAACGAGCATCAAATTGATGAGGTTAGAAAACTTGCCAATGAACTTCAGGTGGATGAACTGCAATTGAAAACTGCCCAGGTTTATGAATACGAAAACGGAAACGATCTGATCCCGACCAACGATAAATATTCGCGTTATCGTCAGCGAAAAGATGGTAAATGGGAGATTAAAAACGATTTTAAAAACAAATGTTACCGAATGTCGGTTTCCTGTGTGATCACCTGGGATGGACTGGTAGTGCCCTGTTGCTTCGATAAGGATGCAACGTATCAAATGGGCGATCTGAAAAAGTATTCTTTCGATGAAGTATGGAAAAGTGAACCCTACCAGGCTTTTCGGAAAAAACTTTTGAGCAATCGTAAATCAATCGACATCTGCCGCAACTGCACCGAAGGGATGAAATTGGAGTCCTGAATATTAACATTTTACTTCTCATAAAATCAGAAACTTAGGCCTTGAGTTTTGTTAAAATTCAAAAATTTTATTTAGAAAACTTGACTTTCGCTTTTAAAATATCATATCTTTGACCGACCGTTCATTCAAAAACTATTAAACTCTAAATGTCTTATTAATTAACAGGTTTATACTGACCATACATTCAATTAAAATGGCACCTAAAACGAGCGAACAGTACGGAGAGATCAGGGAACAACGCCGGCAACAGATCATGAATACGGCTTTGCAGTTGTTTGCGGCTAATGGATTTTCGAATACCTCCATCAGCCAGATCGCTGCGAAAGCAAAAATCTCAAAAGGCCTGATGTATAATTACTTCACAGGTAAAGACGATCTGTTGCAGGCGATATTCGAACAAGGTTTCAACGAGATGTTTGAAATGTTCGACCCCAACAAGGATGGGGTTCTTACCAAAGAAGAGTTTACCTATTTCATCGAAGAAACTTTTAAATTGATGGATGATAAACGTGATTTTTATAAGCTCTACTTTGCCCTGATGATGCAGCCTTCCGTTTGGAAAAAATTTAGATTCAGCATGAATGACATCGTTGCTCCCTTCCTCAAATTAATGGAAGATTATTACACAAAAAGAGGTGTTAAAGATCCGGGAACGGAAGCAATAATGGTAGGAGCCCTGCTCGATGGTATCGGTTTCAACTTTGTTTACAATCCTGATCTTTACCCACTTGAAAAGGTTAAAAAATTAGTGATTGAAAGATTTGTTTAACACAATATTTACATCATATGAAAAATCTAATCATTGCCGTATTTTTCGCCGGATTACTGGTTTCACCGGCTGAAAATGTAAATGCCCAGGACATGAGCGCCAAAGAGATCGTGGCCAAAGCAGATCAGAAAAACAGGGGCGAAACCAGTCAGGGAACCATGACCATGAAAATCGAAAGGCCGGGCTGGGAACGAACCATTCAAATGAAAAGCTGGTCGAAGTCTGATGATTTTTTCCTGATATACATAACCGCACCTGCTAAAGAAAAAGGTCAGGTTTTCCTGAAGCGCTACAAGGAGATGTGGAACTGGATCCCTTCGATCGACCGGATGGTGAAGATTCCGCCATCGATGATGATGCAATCGTGGATGGGAAGCGATTTCACGAACGACGACCTGGTAAAACAATCGAGCATCGTGAAAGATTACGACCATACTTTGCTGGGTGAAGAAACAGTGCGTGGCATGCTGTGCTACAAGATCGAACTGATCCCCAAACCTGATGCCCCGGTCGTTTGGGGAAAGATCGTCACATGGATCACAAAAGATGGTTTTAATGGATGGAAAAACGAATATTATGATGAAGATATGGAGCTAATCAATGTGGAAAATGCATATGATCTGAAAGATTTCGGTGACCGGACGCTACCGGCCAGGTTTGTAATCGAGCCGGTGGATGATCCGGGGAATAAAACCATTCTCCTTTTTGAGGAAATGACATTTAATAAACCCATCGAAGATGGATTTTTTACACAACAAAACATGAAACGGGTACGGTGATATATGGTTTATGGTAGAGACGCGATTCATCGCGTCTCTACAACCAAAAAACATAAAACAAAAAATACAACATGTGGAACAACATCAAATTAGCATGGCGAAATCTCTGGCGGAATAAACGCCGCACGCTGATCACAACAGCCTCCATCGTTTTCAGTGTGCTGTTTGCATCATTCATGCGTGCCGTGCAGGAAGGCTCTTACGATTCGATGATCGATAACATGGTAAAATTTTATTCCGGTTATTTGCAGGTGCAGGATACAGCCTACTGGGATGAAAAAACCCTTGAAAATACCATCGCTTACGACAGTACCCTTGCCGGGAAAATCAGTAACATGAAGGACGTAAGACTGGTTACTCCCCGCCTGGAATCGTTTGCACTTTCGGCTTATGAAGAAAACAGCAAACCTGTGTTTGTGATGGGCATCGATCCCGAAAAGGAAGACGGCATCATTAAACTTTCGGAGAAGGTCAAAAAAGGCTCCTTCATAAGTTCAAACGACAAAGGAGCCCTGATCGCCGAAGGGCTTTCAAAATTCCTCAAGATCGGTGCGGGTGATACCCTGGTGATGATCTCGCAAGGGTATCATGGGGTGAGTGCTGCCGGCAAATTTGCTGTCAGAGGCATCTTCAAACATCCCAACCCGGAATTCAACAACAACATGGTATACCTCAGTCTGAAAACGGCACAGGATTTTTATTCGGCATATGGCCGATATACATCCGAAGTGATCATGGTGAATGACCATTACGAGGTGGACCATGTGAAAAGGGCGATTCAGGAAATCCTTCCCCCGGATAAAACGGTGATGACCTGGGATGAGATGTATCCCGAACTGCTGAGTATGATCGAGGGCGACCGTGCCGGAGGAATTATCATGCTGTGGATCCTGTACCTGGTGATCGGTTTCGGAATTTTCGGTACGGTGATGATGATGGTAAACGAACGGAAAAGGGAGTTCGGGGTGATCAATGCTGTGGGGATGCGCAAAAGCAGGATCAATGTGATGTTGTTTGCCGAGATCGTGATGCTGGGCATGCTGGGCGCTGTGTTGGGATTGGTGCTGACGGCACCCATCATAGGGTATTTTTATGCCAACCCTATGCCCATGCCCGCCGAAATGGCCGAAGCCATGGAAGCATATGGCGTCGAACCCTACATGTTTGTTTCCATCAGGCCGATGATCTATATCAACCAGGCCCTGACGATTTTTATCCTCAGTTCGGTCATTGCAGGCATTATGATGATCACCGTGGCCCGTTTGGATATGGTAAAAGCATTACGCGGATGAAAAAAATAATTGTTATCGGTTTGGGACGTAGAGACGCGATGAATCGCGTCTCCACAATCAAAGGAACGGATGAATCGCGTCTCCACAACCAAAGGAACGGATGCATTGCGTCTCTATTTCAACACAATAACCATCATTGCAAACAACAACAAAATATTTAAAACATGATCTGGTCAATAGCATGGAGAAACATTTGGCGAAACAAGTTGCGCAGCATCATTGTGTTGTCGGCAATAGCCATCGGATTATTTGCCGGTGTTTTTTCCACAGGTTTTTACAAAGGAATGGCGGACATGCGCGTGGAATCGGGCATCAAAACCGAGGTGTCGCATATACAGGTCCACAAGCCCGATTATACGCTCAATAACGAGATTAATCTTTTTCTCACGGGTTCTGATGAAATGGTGAAAAAGATCAATGGGATGCCGGAAGTTGCAGGTGCCAGCCAAAGGATTAAAGCGGAATGTTTTTTCAAAACGGCTCATGGAACCCGTGGAGTTAGGATCATCGGGGTGGAGCCCGATCGTGAAAAACAAGTCACCGATATATATGATTTTGTGAAGGAGGGAGATTACCTCGATGGGGAGCATCGCATCCCGCGGATTTTGGTCGGGCAAACACTCGGAGAAAAACTAAAACTGAAGATCGGTTCAAGGATACCTGTAGACATTGTGGATTTACATGGAAACTTTTCATCACGGCTTTACAAGGTCGGTGGATTTTACAGAACCACTAATACCGGATTCGACGAACGAAACGTGTTCGTTACATTCGACGCCCTGAAACAACAACTCAGCATGCCCGATGACGCAGCCCATGAAATTGCGGTTTATCTCAGCGACAATGCCAACCTGGAGGAGGTGTACAAAAAAATTTCATCCGACTATCCCAATCTTGATGTGCAAACCTGGCGCGATGTGAGCAAAGAACTGGCCCTGGTAAACGACAGCATGGATCAGTACATGTACATTTTTGTAGTGATCATCCTGCTGGCGCTCTGTTTCGGGATCATCAACACCATGCTGATGGTGGTAATGGAACGGACCAAAGAACTCGGGATGCTGATGGCTGTGGGTATGCATCGCACAAAAGTATTTCTGATGATCATCCTCGAATCGGTATTTTTATCGCTCAGCGGTGGGATCATCGGGATCATCATCGGGTATGGAGTGATAAAGATCTTCGAAAAACGACCGATCGAACTTGAAATGTTCAAGGGATTCGAACAGTATGGTTATGCCTCAGAGGTTTACACCAAACTGCCGCTCAACATGGCCTTTACGATGGCAGCCCTGGTTTTTGTGCTGGGGATAATTTCAGCCATCTATCCCGCCTGGAAAGCGATACGACTCGATCCGGCCGATGCCATCCGAACAGATTAATAAAACGAAAAATCAATTTGCAACAATGAATATTTTAGAAACAAAAAACCTGTACAAGATCTACGATGAAACTTCGGTTCCGGTTCATGCCGTGAACGGAATTGATCTTGTGATCAAAAAAGGTGAATTCACTGCGATTGTCGGGCCTTCCGGTTCGGGCAAAACAACCCTGCTGAACATGATTGGCGGACTTGACAAACCGACGAAAGGGGAGATCATTGTAAACGGTGTGAAGATTCATGACCTTTCGCGTCGTAAAATGACCGATTTCCGCTTGAAAAATATCGGGTTTGTCTTCCAGGCTTATAACCTGATCCCGGTATTAACTGCACGCGAGAATGTTGAGTTTATCATGCACCTGCAGGGACGATCTAAAAAGGAACGTGACGAACGCACCGAAAACTTATTGAAAGCAGTTGGATTGGGCGACCGGATTGAAGCGCGACCTTCAAAGCTATCAGGTGGACAACAGCAGCGGGTGGCTGTTTCACGGGCCATTGCGTCGAAACCCAAGTTTGTTCTGGCTGATGAACCGACCGCCAATCTCGATTCAAAATCGACGGAAAACCTGCTCGATATGATGGAGAAACTCAACAAAGAAGAAGAAATCACTTTTATCTTTTCAACCCATGATCAGCGGGTGGTTAAAAAAGCACGACGGGTGATAACCGTTGATGATGGTAAAATAGTGAGTGACGAAACCAGAAAGACTGAATAGCATGATCCGGCAGGCAGTTCTATTATATGTTTTATTTTTATTGATGACCTGGGGTTTTGATCTCCATGCGCAGGACCGGAAAAAAATTGAATTCAACGGTCATCTTCAAAATCTCAACACGGTTTTTATCCAGGATGTCAATTCCGAATGGCTTTCCACCGGATCGATTTACAACCGGCTGAACCTGAAATGGTATCCAACCGAAAGTCTGACATTTTCAGCCAGTGCGAGAAATGTGGCCAATTACGGTCAGATCATTTACGAAAGTTATCCGCTTTACTCCGATCTCCTCGTGAAAGATGACGGTTATGTGGATCTGACCGGGACCATCGCCAGGGATTCATCCTATATTTTATATTCGAACATCGATCGCGCCAACCTGAAATTCACTCAGGGGAAATTTGAAGCAACAGCCGGAAGGCAACGGATCAACTGGGGAATCAATACGGTTTGGAATCCGAACGATATTTTCAACACCTTTAATTTTTACGATTTCGATTATGTTGAACGCCCCGGTTGTGATGCCATCCGGCTGCAATATTACACAGGCTATGCTTCCGGCTATCAGGTGGCTTTTAAGGTAGATTCAGATAATGAGATCACCGCCGCCGGGATGTACAGCTTTAACAAATGGAATTACGATTTCCAGTTGTTGGCCGGTGTGATGACAACCGATATGGTGATCGGGGCAGGTTGGACCGGTTACATCAAATCGGCAGGATTCACCGGTGAAGCATCTTATTTCAGAGATCGTGACAATTTTGCCGATACCACAGGAATTTTTGTTCTTTCGGCCGGTGCCAACTATACTTTCAGGAATAGTTTGTTTACCAATGTTTCCTTCCTTTACAATTCAAACGGAACCACCGGTGATGCGGGCTATGGTAATTCTTTCATCGTTTTGCAGGATGTTTCCCCAAAATCTTTTTCACCCGCCCGGGCTTCATTGATGGGACAATTATCTTATCCGATCACTCCACTCATTCAGGGCGATATCACTTCCATTGTCAATCCCTATGACGGTTCTTTTTTTGTTGGTCCCAATGTGAGTTTCTCACTAACAGACAATATTGGATTGCTATTTATGTCACAGATTTTCGTAGGTGATACAGGTACAGAATTTGGCGGCTACGGACAACTTTACTACATGCGTTTGAAATGGTCGTTTTAGTGGGGGGGATGGGTTGAACCGGTTAAAATGGTTAAAATGGTTAAAATGGTTTAATCGGTTAATTCGTGAATTTTGAAATCCACTTAATCCAAAATAATCTTATAAATCTCCTTGTAAGTTTCATTTCTGTTTTCTGCCCTTTTTTCGATGGCGATTTCTTCGGCGTGGACAAAGCTTCCCATGTAATATCGTTGCATCCACGGAAGAACGGCAATAACCGCATCAAACCACGTGTATGCCGCCGCCACCCGGATGGTGAGATAAACAAGTGCTGAAACCAGGGATAGTGAGTAAATCCCGTTTTTTATATCCCCGGCATACATTTGACCTGATCCCGGAACGATCATACTCATGATCATCGCTTTTTTCGGATTGGGCCTGAAAAGGTTTTTACGTGTTGCAAATATTTCTTCGATTTCTTTATTTTTTGCCTGATCATCCCCCGTTGTAAGTTTGAAATGATTTTCAGCAGATTCATACTGACCGGTTCCAAAATAAGCCAGCCCAAGCATGAAATTTTTTCTGAACAGGAGTTCTCCGGGAAGTTCATCCGGGATCCCAAGCAATTCAAACAAAGCAAATTGAAAGTTTCCGGTAAGCAAATAACAATTCGATTTATGTAGCAAAAATTCCGACCGTGTCAACAGGTCGCTTTCGTAAGTTGCGGCCTGGTTATAGAAGTCAATTGCCCGGTTATATTCCTCAAGCATGTAAAAGCAATCCGCTGTTTTCCCGTACAAATGGCTGATTTCATCCCGATCTCCAAAAAATGCACATCGAAGATATAGTTTTGCTGCCGGCCTGTAATTACCTGAATTAAACTGATTCTCTGCTAATCGAATGGTTTCCGAAATATCCTGGGCAAAAATACCCGAAACCCAGAGACTACAGATTATTAAGCAAAGCAGCAGACGATCTGTTAAAGATATCTTCATCCAGTTTGTTGTTATATTTTTTCGCTGATTTCACCGAGCCGAATATATTCCCTGCATAAAAGGTAACTGCCAGCGAACCGAAAATCCAGCCATATGCGCTTTTCGTCCCGTACTTGTCAAAACCGCGATACGCCTGCCATGCATTCACCGAAACAAACAGAAATGCCACCAGGCCATCCTGCCAGTTTTTGGTGTATACTTTTCCGGACCCGGGAATGATGGCAGAATAAATACCTGCAAGGGCAGGACTTTTATACTTGGTTTCTTCCTTTAACCTTACAATGGATTCCAGATTTCGAAAATATGAATTATCCTTTTGGTTGATTATTTCCAGGTTCGATTTGGCTTTATCCCAATTGTTATCCAACATCTGGAAATTCGCCGTGTAACAGTGCTTGTAAGTATTCCCGAATCCCTGATAACTCTTTAAAAAAGTGTCGGCTTCACTGTAATGCTCCATGTAAAACATGAGCTTAAGATATTGTTTTGTGAAGGATGGAGGCAATTCAGCATCGATCCGGTAAAAATCTGTAAGGCGATTTAATCCGGTCTCAAATTTCCCATCACTTATATAAGCATCTAAAAGTTTGATCCTGGCAGAGCTGTCATCAGGAGCCAGAAAAACAACCCTTTCAAATTCTTCAGCGGCAAATTCGTATTGCCCGGTCAGAAATAAGTAGTTTGCAAATTTACGTGCATGATCGGCATCGAACAGGTCTTGCGACATTATCGGAATACCCGCCGAAACGAAAAAAAGTAGGATATATGTCCGACAATATTTAGTCAACCGGGTCATATAATTTTCGGGTTTGTTCGTGCAAGGTATAATGATGTCCGTAGCCTGCAAGCGGGTGACAGCGTGTGAGCCTGTCAACTGCATCAAAAACACCATAGAAGAAATTATTTTTCTGAATGGTTTGAACGGTATATTCGGAGCAGGTCGGATAAAATGAACAGGCATTGATATCCTGCGATGAGATAACTTCTTTGTAAGCCAGGAAAAAGGCTGCTGTTACAAACTTGATTTCATTGTCGGCATCTTGAAGATACGTTTTATAGTGGTTTGGATGATCTGCTTTGTCGAAGACATGTTCCAGCTTCTTTATGCTGAAGTCAAGCATTCCATTGGTTTGCGACAACACAGGCAATTCAATCCAGAGGAACAGGATAATTATAGGTATCGTCGTTACCTTTTTCATCGATTTTCAGGTTTTTAAAAGTTGTTACCTGGAAAATTTCCACTCCTTCAGGGTAATTGAATTGAACGATATTCATCGGGAAATCTATTCCCTCCACATTGGCATATTCATTAAAAAACTGCTTGCTTAAAATCCGCTCGTCTTTATTGAAAATAACAATACCCTGCAAATTCCGGTTTTTATTGGCAAGCAGGATTTTACCCATTAGTTTCTGAAATTTTTCAGGGGGTTCCCAGGTTGAGATCATCAAACCATCCTCCATTTTGGTTCCGGCGAGTGTATAGGTTGAATTTTCCAAACCATAATTCTTGAGGTTTCCATGGAGAGAAAGATTAAAGATTGAAGTTTCTATCAATCCGATGGCCGGTTTTTTACTTTTTATGGAGTCGTTTTTAAGCGAATAAATTACAGTATCCGTTATCACCCAAACCTCCGGTTCAGGGAAGCTAATCTTGTAACAGATTTTTTTTTGCACCTTATCAAAAAACACTTTACCCATGTACAATTGAAAGGAGCTGTCAGGGTTTTTTGCTTTTATGCTGAAATCCGCTTCTACCCTAAAATAATGTTGCCCGTTGAGAAATACGGGCAACATTATCATACAGAAAAAAAATAATCTTCTGTTTTGAAGTTTCATTTAAATCTCCATTTAGGCTGATGAAGCAGCTGCAAATGCAACAAAATATATTACACCCCAGAGAACTGTTCCGGCTACACAACCCCAAAGTGCTTTCATGGTTTCATCCCTGTCTTCCGAAACCACATAAACTACCAGCATACCCACTGCACCGAAGCAAAAGCCCCACAGGAAAGAAGGAATTCCCAAAGGTGGCTCAAGCATGGCGAAATTCATAAAGCCACTGTTTGAATAGCTTAATGCACCTGCGATTTCATTTTCTGACATCAACAGGTCGGAATAGGTGGTTCCGTTGTTTTGAAGCAGGAAAGCCTCAAGTTGAGAAATTTCTGACAGTTCATTCTCAATCTTTTGTTCATCATATGAAAACAAATCGGCATCATTAGCAAAACAGGTTGTTGAAATTAATAAACTCACCAGAAGGAGATTGATAATGATTTTCATACGCATCATTTTTATTGGTTTAATTATGGCCAAATATAAGACAATATTTTTTTCTCCTCATATCAGAAAGCTGATTTCATAAAATCAGTTATTAATTTAAAGGTATTCTAAATAAGGTTTTAGGATAAAAGCTTCATTTTCATTTCACTATTTTGTATTGGAATCAATGGTTGTAAATTTCTTTTTTTAATTTTACAAGGTGAATTTCAAAACCAGTAAATATTTGTTGCATCAATGAGTAATCCTGAATTAGATCTTGCCTTTAAGTTTGTCCAATTTACCAACAGAAACCTGTTTCTTACCGGTAAAGCCGGAACCGGTAAAACAACTTTTCTTCACAAACTTCGCGAAATTTCGCCCAAACGAATGGTGGTTGTAGCACCAACCGGTGTAGCAGCCATCAATGCTGGGGGAGTGACTATCCATTCATTTTTTCAATTACCATTCGGGCCTATATTGCCCGGCCGGCTTGATGCCCGCGAAAGGTCGGAGGATCGGAATCAATCGTTTCAAAGGTTTAACAAAAAGAAGATCAACATCATCCGAACCCTCGATCTGCTGGTGATCGATGAGATCAGTATGGTGCGGGCTGATATGCTGGATGGGATCGATCATGTGATGCGCCGCTTTAAAGATCGCAGAAAACCTTTCGGAGGTGCTCAACTGCTTATGATCGGCGATTTGCAACAATTGGCTCCTGTTGTTAAAGACAACGAGTGGAACCTGCTCAGAGAACATTACGAAACATTTTACTTTTTCAGTAGCCGGGCTTTTATTCAATCGAAGGTTGTCAGTATTGAATTGAAACATGTTTACAGGCAGCAGGACAGCAGGTTTATCAAAATTCTGAATGAGATCCGCGACGACCGTTTATCACCCGAATCGGTTGAAGAACTGAACAAAAGATACAAACCGGGTTTCAGTCCTGATAATGAAGAAGGATACATCACCCTCACCACGCACAATGCCATTGCCAACCGGATCAACAATCAGCAATTGCTTAAATTAAACACAAAAGCATTTACTTATGATGCTGAGGTATCAGGGCGTTTTCCGGATATGTCGTATCCTGCAGATGAACATCTCGAACTGAAGGCAGGTGCCCAGGTGATGTTTATTAAAAACGACAGTTCGCCTGAAAAGAGATATTTCAACGGGAAAATCGGTCGTATCACCGAAATTGATGAGGAAGGTATTTTTGTACAATGTCCGGGAGAAGATTTTCCCATCGAAGTCGAACCTGAAACCTGGGAAAATGTACAGTATTCGATCAATAGCAGTACAAAAGAAATCGAAGAGGAGGTCGCCGGTAAATTTACCCAATATCCTCTTCGACTCGCTTGGGCAATAACCATCCACAAAAGCCAGGGCTTAACTTTTGAAAAAGCCGTGATCGATGCACAGGCAGCTTTTGCTCACGGCCAAACCTATGTGGCTCTGAGCCGATGCAAATCGCTGGAAGGACTGGTGCTGAGTACACAGGTAACCGATCAGGGGATCATTTGTGATCCTACGGTCGGGTTGTTCAATTCGGATGTGGAAGCCAACCAACCTGATGAAGCCGGACTAAAACTGGCTCAAAAGGATTATCTGGTTGAGCTTTTTGCTGAGTTGTTTAACTTCAGGCAGTTGCAATATTATGTTGAAAAGGGTTTGAAGATCTCATCGGAAAATGAGCGCAAATTGCTTGGAAATGCTACTGCCACTTTTAAACACATGCTTGAAAGGGGAACCCGGCCTTTACTTGTAGTGGAACCAAAATTTATTGGTCAACTCAGGTTTTTAGCTTCAAAACCTGATGAAGAAGAGCATTTTTATGATCGGGTTAAAAAAGGTGCAACTTATTTCCTTGAAGAAACTAAAAAACATATCGAGGCTCCTTATCATCAGCTTGATTTTAATACCGATAACAGGGAAATAGGGAAGATGTTACAGGAAACCCTTGATACCATTTATGAGCTGATGTCGGTGAAAATCCGCTGCCTGGATTACTGTCAGAAAAAGTTTGTATTAAAAGATTATCTGAAGCTAAGGGCATTGGCTGTACTTGAGCCTGCAAAAACAGAGAAGAAAAAAACGGTTCGCGTTCAGGTCAGTCAATCGGAGCATCCGGCGCTGTTCGAACGACTCAGGTCGTGGCGTCATAAAATTGCCGAAGAGAATCAACTGAGCCACTTTCAGATTTTGTCGCAAAAAGCGGTTCTCGGTATATCCAATACACTCCCCGGAAATTCACATCAACTTCTTGAGGTAAAGGGCATCGGAAGGAAAAAACTTGAACAATACGGGGCAGAGATACTTGAGATCGTGGCAGCATACTGCAATGAAAATGATCTGGCTGCAACCATCGCCCTTCCTGCTGTGAAAACTAAAAAACAAGGCACCAAAGAGATCACACTTGAGATGTTCAGGGAAGGGAAAACCATCGACCAGATCGCAGAAGAACGACAGTTTACCATCAGCACCATCGAAGGTCATATTGCTCATTTCATCGGAACGGGTGAACTCAGCATCCGTCAATTTATGGATGAAAGGACTCGTGCGGTTATCATCTCCCATTTTTATGAAAATCCCGATAGCAGCCTCAGCGAAGCCAAAGCGGCACTGGACGACAGCATCACTTATGGTCAGTTACGTATGGTAAAACAACATCTGAAATATGTGAGAGAAAATACAGATTGAGCAATACTACACATATACGACCACGACATGTGAATAATTATCCACATTGATTTATCCAGCCCTGAATTTAAAATAATCAGACAGGAATTTTTTAACCCTTGTTAAGCATTTATAACTCTTTGTGCTTTAGGTTAATGTTGCTCCATTTTTTTCCTGATATTTTTTCAGCCATCCTTTATTTCATGAATGATTCATTTTTGGTAAAATTCTGATAGTGGGTTCTATGCTTATAATTTGAATAGAATCTTTTATGAAAATTGCATATATAACTACATATAATCCCAGAGAATGCGGTATTGCTACATTCTGTGAAAGTATCATCCGGGATGTCCCGGAACTGCATAAGGGTATGGAGCACGATCACATGGTGATTGCCATGAATGATCAAGGTGAGCACTATCAATATCCCGATTCAGTGAAATACACCATTCGTGAAGAAGTACTGGATGATTACCTGAAAGCAGCCGGTTTTATCAACGAAAACGCTGATATTGTTATACTTCAACATGAGTTTAATATTTTCGGTGGTGAAGATGGTGTTTATATTCTCCCTTTGATGAATAAACTAACCGTTCCTTCAATTGCCGTTTTCCATACGGTATATAAAAAACCATCCGTTTCGCAAAAGCTCATCTTGCAGGAATTGAGCAAAATGGTGCAAAAGGTTGTAGTGATCAGTCAAACCGCTTCAGATTTTTGCCGGTCGGTATATGAAATTCCACTTGCCAAACTTCAGGTTATCCGCCATGGTGTCCCCGAAATCAAATTGGGAACGGATGAAGCCAAAAACAAAATCGGACTTCCCGAAAAAAAGATCATCATGACCTTCGGACTGCTCACCCGCAATAAAGGCCTGGAAACTGTGATCAGGGCTATGCCTGAAATTGTTAAGAAACATCCTGATGTGGTGTATCTGTGTTTGGGTAAAACACATCCCACCGTAAAAAAAGTGTCAGGTGAAGAATATCGTGAGTTTCTTGAAAGTTTGGTTAAAGAACTTCATGTTGAAGATACAGTTATCTTTAAGAACAAATTTCTTTCAGATGAAGATCTGGAAGTTTACCTGGCGGCGGCTGATTTTTTGATTACACCCTATCAACACGAAGAGCAGATCAGCAGCGGACCGCTAACCTTTGCCATGGGTTCAGAAACAGCTATCCTTTCAACACCTTTTTGGTATGCTGAAGAGATGCTGAAAGACGACAGGGGGCTGCTATTCGGGTTTAAGGATCATGAAAAACTGGCCGTAGAGGTAAACATGCTACTGGATGATTCAAATAAACTAAAAAAGTATAAATCCAATTCGCATAAATTCGGGAAGGCGATTACGTGGAAAAATATCGCTACCGAGTATCTTGAACTCGCAGAACAAATTGTTCAGGGTGGTGCTGCTCAAAACGATGCTGAAATAGTCAGAAAGTCATATCACATCCCCGATATCGATATTACACATTTGCGAAGGCTCACCACCGATACAGGAATCATTAGCCATGCCCGGTTTGGATTTCCTGATTATGCAAGTGGATATTCTCTGGCTGATAATGCGATGGCCATGTTTGCCGTGGCAATTTGTCAGGATGAAATCAAAGCTGAAACAAATGATCTGCTTACTGTTTACCTGAGTTTTATCCGGTTTATGCAGAACAAAGACGGGTCATTCCGCAATCACCTTGGATATGATCATTCATTTGGCCATGACCAAAGTTCACAGCTGGCAATGGGAAAAACGATCTGTTCACTGGGTTATCTGATCGCCAATTCACCTGCCTACATTTACCTGGAAGCGGCCAAAGATATTTTTGAACAGTCGATCGGTATATTTGATAAATTCGATGATCCGCGGGCCATTTCCGCTGCAATAACCGGTATTTACCATTTTCTTTCGATCCACCGGACAGATCAGCATGTATTGGAACTCATCTCGGATCTGACCTCTAAACTGATCGAAAAATATGAGGAATTCAGCGAAGGAGAATGGAAATGGTTCGAACCCGAATTGAACGGTGAATATGGATTGATTCCGCAAGCACTTTTATGTGCATCGGAAATTACCGGCAGAATTGATGCCAGGGAAATTGCCATTGGGTCGGTTAAATTTCTGACCGGTCTTACACTTTCAGAAGGACACCTTTCACTTATAGGTACCGATGAACGATATTCAAAAAACGGGAAACGGGCCTATTTTGCACAACTTCCTATTGACGCCATGCATATGGTTTTGATGTATAAAAAAGCTTATGAAGTTTCGGGGAATCGTATATTTTATGAAAATATGCTGACCTCTTTCAACTGGTTTTTAGGAGAAAATGATCTTCGTTTCAGTGTGTATGATCCTGAAAGTAAAGGGTGTTGCGACGGATTGGAGGAAAAAGGCATCAACCGAAACCAGGGAGCACAAAGTACGGCGGCATTTCTGATCGCGCGATGTGCAACCCAGCAGGTAAAAAAACATTTCGAAAACGAAAAAAGCAATATGCAGCTTAAGATTTCAGATTCGTGACTGAAGATGCGGTTTGTATTCTCAACCTGAATTTTTAAGTGCATGCAACAATTCTTCCATATCTACACTTGCATAGGTTGAGGCAAAGTCGGAAATGCCGTAAGGGATGATCAGATCGCCGTTATTGACCATTGCTCCGCATGAATAGATCACATTCGGCACATACCCTTCACGTTCTTCTTCGTTGGGTATCATCAGGGGTGATCTCAATCGGCCGATCTCTTTTCGGGGATCATCAAGATCGAATAAACTTGCTCCCAAAACATATTCTCTCATCTGACCGACACCGTGGGTTAAAACCAGCCAACCTTCGTCGGTTTCGATGGGTGATCCGCAATTGCCGATCTTAACAAATTCCCAGGGATATTTCGGTTCCTGTATCAATTCTGCATCGTCCCATTTGGTATAATCATCCGAAAAGGCGATGTAATTGCTGGCTCCGTCAATCCGGCACAACATGGCATATTTACCTTTGATCCTTTTGGGGAACAAGGCCATTCCTTTGTTTTTGGCGATCTCCCCATCAAGCGGTAAAAACTGAAATTTGTAAAACGATTCGGTTTCGATCAGTTTGGGCAAAATAACACTTCCGTCATAAGCTGTATAAGTAGCAAAATACCTGGCAGAACCGTCATCTTCTTCAAAACGAACGAAGCGGGCATCTTCAATCCCGTTTTTTTCAGTATCGAGGATCGGGAAGATCACCCGTTCAGAAAGGGATGTATCCATCGAAAATTCAATATCATAATGTGAAGAAGCCAGCCACATGATCTGCTTCAGGGTCAGGGTTTCGATTTCCGAAAACTTGTAGTTTTTTTCGGTTTTGGCAACTGCCTTTTTCAATTCATCATAACTGAAAGAGTCACCCAGTTTGTCAAGAATAACGGAGGGAGGAAGCGTTTTATCATAAAACTTCATCATTTCCAGTTTGCTCTTAAACGATTTCTTATCGTAGGTATGTTTCACCACATCCTGCGGTTCGTCGAGCATTCTTCCTCTTTCATTAAAAAGTAGATTGTTGTCCTTATCGATGATTCCCGAACGAAATACGATCGAAGAAATATGTCCTTCACCCGTTGCCCGAAAGCTCATGATGATCCGTTTTTCGCCGGGATGAAGTTCCGATTGGTCGGGGTGTTCAACAATAGAAGGGTTGAAAAATGCTGCCGCTTCCACCGAATATTCCATCGTGAAATAAGAACCGATGAGCAGTTTTTTATTGTGGTCTATTGTTCCCGGATCAATATCGAGATCCTCGAAAAGATGGTTCACACGGTGAAAATTTTTCTCGAATACCCGGGTGATGTTCCGGTGACGTTTTACATAGCCTCGCAGTACCTGGCTTATCTCGGTGGATACCTCATCTTCATTGAGTTTCATCACCGATTGAATGATGCGATGTCCGGTATCATCTGAAAGTGAACTGTATTGAGCTATTACCCTTTTTGGATCAGGATTAAATCTTAGTTTTTTTCTGGTTACGCGTACTTGCATGTTTGAAATAACTTTTTTGTTTAAAACAGATTTGCAAGAGGCGCTCAAGATTCATGCCTTAAAGGGATTCAATGCCTTGAAATTAAGATAAATGGAATCGTTTTTCGAATTGTTTCTACTGATACACCAAAGAAAGAATCCGCACAAGTCCTTTTTGATCAGCCTCAGAGAACGAATCGAAATTCTTGCTATCTACATCGAGCACACCGGTTATTTCTCCTTTTCTGTTTTTTAAAGGAATTACGATCTCTGAACTCGACCGTGAATCGCATGCTATATGACCGGGGAATTTATGCACATCCGGCACAATTACCGGTTCACCCTTGTTGATACCTGCCCAGCAAACACCCGTATCCTTTTTCAGCTTGATGCAGGCCACTGGCCCCTGGTACGGCCCAACGATCAGCTCACCCTCCTGAAGCAGGTAAAACCCCGTCCAGAAAAAGTAATCGAATTTATGATGAAGGATGGCAGCAATGGTCGCCATCGCAGCAATGGGATTATGATGCGGTGCAAGCTGATCAGCGATTTGTTTGAAAACGCGTTGGTACCGGCCTGCTTTTTTTGTTTCGTCCATGATATTTCTGTTTTATATAACAACAAAAATAAAATGCTTTTGTGAAACAGCCCTTTTGTATCCAAGTTTATGGTTTTCTAGAAAATGATCTTAAACTGAGGGATCACCAGCAACCCTAACTGATAGGTATAATCGGTTTCGCCGGTTTTAGAGTTGAAACTCTGTCCATAGATGTTTTGCGTATCGAACAGGTTTTGCACATCGATGGCCCATTCCATCGAGGTTTTTTTGTTGTTTTGCCGAAGTGCGATCCGGAAGTCAGTCCTGAAATAGTCGTCAAATTGTTTTGAATATGCCTGCTCCTGCTGATAATCGGCCACATAGCTGTTGGGCCCGGTTTGGATCACCTTCACAGGTGTGTAGCGTTGCCCGCCGGCTAAAGTGGTTTTTATATCCACCAGCAGTGTAAACTGTTTGTTTTTCCGTTTTTCCGGATCGCGTGTCAGGTTCCATTCCTTTCCGATGAGCCCGTTGAATACATAATTCCCGTTGAATGCGGTATTTCTTTCTACCCCGTCACTTCCTTTATATTTTGATTCATATAAAGATGCGGTTACCAAATAATACAGTCCTTTATTCAGAAATTTTTCAAGGGTGAATTCAAGTCCGTAATTTTTGCCGGTACCACTGTTCACAAGGGTGTCGGGAGTCCACACATAAAAATTGGCCCCCTGGTTCAGAATGGAATATGAATTTGATGCATGCCCGTCAACCCCGGCATTGGTGATGTCCTGGTAATAGGTTTCTGCTTTCAAACGAAGGCTGCTGTTGATATACCAATCGTAGCCCAGCACAAAATGCTGGCTGTGGGTCATGTCGAGATCCTGGTTGGGTTGATAATAAGAACCATCTGGTAAACGGGTCTGGTTGAAATAGACTGTAACCGGCGCCATCTGACTGTGGTATCCATACCCAAAACTAAGGGTCTGATTCGATTTGAAGGCCCATTGCAAGCCCAGCCTGGGTTCAATGTTATAGCTGTCATTTAATGTAAATAACTGGTAGTGAACACCCGAATTCAGGGTCAGGTCGTTGTTGATCTTAAACTGCCACTCCACGAATGGCTGTATCAGGGTTGTATTTCCATCAAACTCTGTAATGACATCAAACCGGTTAAAATCATCATTGTAAACACTATCGACAAAATCGTACTGCATCCAGCTAAATGTCAATCCACCTTTCAGGGTGTGTCGTGAATTGATCTTTTTATTCAGGAAAAAACTTCCGAACAATTTATATTCCTTGTGGCTGTTGCCGAAGTAGGGCAAAATTTCATACGTTTCCGGAACGATGGAATCCATCTCTGTGTGGAAATTATGATACATCCCTGAGATGGTGAATTTGGAATAAGTGGTACTGTTATAAAAATAGGTATGTGAGGCACCCAACACCGCCAGGTCCGAGCCGTTGATCAGGTCAAAACCTTCACCGCTGTAGAAATCGAGTGCTTTATCAGTGGTGTCCTGCTCACTTTCGAGGAATGAAATATCGCTTTTCCCACCCACTCCGAAAACAGAAAAACTACCGGCTTTGGTTCGTGGCAAATTGATCTTGAAGGAACCGTCCTGGTATTTGGGGATGGCTGTGCCTGTGCCGAAATCAACGCCCAACAGATCAAAAAACTCAAGGGTAGAATAGCGATAATTCACCAAATAGGAAGAACCGTTTTTTTTGGAGATGGGACCTTCGGCACCCAGTTCAAACCCGTTGAAACCTACCTGTCCGAGAAATTCATTTTTTTCGTTGTTCCCGTTCCGCATTTTCAGGTCGAACACACCCGAAGTAGCATTGCCGTATTCAGCGGGGAAAGCACCCGTTAAAAAATCGGAGTTGGCCAGTTGGTTGTTGTTGAGGAT
>JAGQVF010000360.1:0-380 GCA_020438135.1 Bacteroidales bacterium
ATAGTCGCCGATCTGTTTTTTATCGGTTTTGGGATCGGGAACAACGATATCACTTTCCTTAAATCCGATTTTTTTCAATGTTGGTATATCCTCAAAATCCCGTTTTAGCAGGTTATCCAGCTTCTTTTCAGATCGATATTCCGGCAGGGGATCCTGAGCAAAAAGTTCCATCCATTTCCGCATGTAGGGGGTATACACCGAATAGGGATCCCCGTCATTTTTCAGGATGTCGTCTTTCTCAAATATCACCTGGTCCTTAAAAGTGTTGAATGCAATACCTTTTTCTTTCAGCAATTTTTCAACCTTCCGGTCGCGGTCGGTGGCATACGGTTCATAATCCCGGTTGGTGAAAACCGTGTTGATATGGAATTTTCCGGTTA
>JAGQVF010000360.1:471-2541 GCA_020438135.1 Bacteroidales bacterium
TGATGGATAAAAGTGATCCGTGCATCATCTTTTTTAAGTTCAGCGGTGATGTGGGTATCAAAAATAAACAGCGGCAACACAGGAAACGGCCCTGACAGCGCATGGAATAGCCCGCTGTTGTCGTTCAGCCTCAAATCGCGGCGAAACCAGAATATATTAACCGGTTGGTCCATGATGATCGTTTTGATTGAAATGAAAAACCCCTGCCAAAACAGGGGTTAACAAATATTGTTAAAACTTTTTCCGGCACTTTATGCTCCGGCACCTGCCATTCCGGCCATCGATTCAAGCTCCTTATCAAGGTGGAATAAACCTCCTTTTTCGTTGCCGGCCAGCCTGAATTTATCAAGAATTCCTTTAAACACACTTTCTTCCTCGATCTGCTCCTGAATATACCATTGGAGGAACTGGCTCGTGGTATAGTCCTTTTCATCAAAGGCTACTTCGTAAAGTGAGTTGATGGCTGAGGTGATATATTCCTCATGTTTCAGGATCTGCTCGAAAACATTGAGCAGGCTTTCAAATTTTGAATCGGGGCCTTCGAGCGGTTTCAGCACGGCATGCCCCCCTTTGTCGTTCACATATTTGATGAGTTTGGTCATGTGCATACGCTCCTCATCCGAATGTTTATACAGGAACTGGGCAGCGCCCTGAAAACCTTTCACTTCGCACCAGGAAGCCATGGCCATGTAAATTCTCGATGATTGTTCTTCACGACTGATCTGATCGTTCAGCGCTTCTTCAACTTTCTTTTTAATCATAACTCTTATATTATTTTTGAATGATTATTGTTTGTCAATTCTTTAAGCAAACTAACACCGATCATATTTTATTTGTTCACGAAAGGCTTTATTTGGAAAGGCTTTAAATAAAACACCCACCGAATGTTACAGTGGGCGTTTGTGTTATCCTTTCAGCGCTTCGGCGCCACTCACAATTTCAAGTATTTCGTTGGTGATGGCAGCCTGACGTGCCTTGTTGTAGGCAATGCTCAAATCCCTGAGCAGTTCCTGTGCATTGTCGGTGGCCTGGTGCATCGCGGTCATCCTGGCACCGTGCTCGGCAGCGTTCGAATCAAGAATCGATTTGTAGAACTGAATTTTTAATGATTTGGGGATCAGATCCTGAACGATCTCTTCCTTATCCGGCTCAAAAATATAATCAACTTTGGGCGCTTTTGCCTGCTGACCGGATTGTTCAACCGGTTCAACGGGTAAAAACTGTTCCACAACCAATCGTTGTGTGGCGGCATTTTTAAACTGGTTGTAAATGATGTCGATGCGATCGTATTTGCCTGTGGCAAAAAGTTTCATCAGTTTATCAGCGATGATGCCGGCATTTTCAAAATTCAGGTCATCAAAAAGTTCATCATGCGATTCGATGATGTTGTATTTGCGTCTGCTGAAATATTCTGTCACTTTTTTCCCAACCGTCATCAGGTGAAGGTTCCCATCTTTATGTTGTGCCTTATATTTCTGATCGATTGTCCGCAAAGTAGCCTTGATAACATTGGAATTAAAAGCCCCGCACAGTCCGCGGTTCGATGAAACCGGTATCAGCAGTACCTTATCCTGCTTTCGCTGTTGCGAATACACATTATCCTGATCCGCCACATCGAGGCTGGCACTCAGGTTTTGCAATATTTCCTTCAGCTTATTGGCATAAGGACGCATCTGCAAAATGGCGTTTTGTGCTTTCCGCAACTTGGAGGCAGCCACAAGTTTCATCGCGCTTGTGATCTGCTGCGTCGATTTTACCGAGGTAATTCTGGTTCTTACTTCCTTTAAACTGGGCATTCTTTATAATTGAATTTCTGTTCTACTTGATTCAGGAAGCATATTTGGCAGCCATCTCTTTGGCAACCGCTTCGAGTTCTGAAGTTAATTCATCGGTTAGTTTTCCGCTTCTCAGTCCTTCGAGAATGTTTTTATGTTTCAGCTCGAGTTGAGTCAGGAAATCTTCTTCAAACTGATTGATCTTATTCACCGGAACTTTCGCAAGCAGGTTCCTGGTACCGCAGAAAATAATGGCGATCTGTTTTTCGACCGACATGGGTGAATATTGCGGTTG
>JAGQVF010000361.1 GCA_020438135.1 Bacteroidales bacterium
GCCAAAGTGTTTTCTCCATCATAAATGTAAAATTCACTCCATTCAATATCGAACTGAATGAAATCAAGGCGAATTTTGGCGCCTGTTGTCGCCGGGTAAATGGTCATTACGCCCCAGTCGTCCACGGTCAAAGAATCACCCAGACCGCCGGCATCGGCAAAGGTTCCCGAACAGGCGGTAATCGATCCGGTACTATAGGAAGGCATGGTATAAACAGTGGGATCAAATACGGTAATGTCCATTGCCTGTTCGTCATTATCGGGGTTTTCATCTCCGCTTAATTGGGTAAATACATTTAAATTATACAAACCGGGTGTTGAAAGATCAACGGTTTGCACAAAAGTATAATCATAGGTTTCATTGTAATCTAGTGTGACGGAGCCAACATTTTCAACCACTTCAGTACCGTTTAGATCATATTTTACATCGAACCCGGTTTGTGGTGTGCTGCCTTCATTTTTTATGCGGATCGTTACGGGTTGAGGATCTGATGGCGGACCATAATAATAATCTTCGGGAGACACTATTTTCTGAACGGAAAGATCATTGTCATCCGGTGGTCCGAAAATAGCGAATGACAGCTCCCACGAAAGCCAGGGACCGGCAACCACACTTGCCGGTGTCCAATCTGTAAAACCGAAACCAAAGCCGTCCTTTGGATTGATCCATTGCCATTCTGCACCATATATTGCATAATCAAAATAGTGGTCCATCCAACCCCATTTGCCAGTGGCATTGAAATCGGAGTACATCTGAACCGAAATCCAGTAAGTACCCTCTGAAAGAGTCACGATCGAAGGCAGGTAGATCTCAAAGTAAGTCCCCAGGGCGAGGCCGTTCATTTCCTCTATATTCAGGAAATTTGTGTAGTGGATATATTCATACAGTGTATCGCCGGGTACACCATTGTTATCGTTCAAAATAAACACATTGAGCGTGTCGCCTCCGCCCGGAGCCCCTTGCCAGTACGAACCGACAATTCCGATGGAATGGATGTCCCAGGTTTCACCCGCCGGAATATCAAAGTCATCAGCGGCTGCACAGCTTTCCGTATTATTCGTAATGGTTGAATATTGCTGCGAAAGCATAAAGGAAGTGCCGGGATTGTACATTTGATCAAACAGCACGTCGCCGGTTTTGGGCGTTTTAAATGATAACGGATCATTCAGATTTCCGATGTAATCTTTGTTTTGTGCATAACCAGCCATCGTGAATAAAAGTATTCCAAGCAAGCTGATCACATTCATTAAGAAAAGTTTTTTCATAGTATTATGTTATGATGTTATTATTCGTGAATCATTTCTTTTTCTTCCCTGTCTTGTTTTTTTCCGACACTTCTTTGTTCATGCGTTCCAAACCTTCAAGCAGTTTCTTCAGCGCCTCATTCTCATTTTTAGTCTGCTCGATGATCGAGTCAAGCTTTTTCAGCGTTTGGCTATCGTCGGCGTTATTGTTTTTTTTCTGTGTTTTCATTCCTGATCGTTTTCAATATTTTGAAATGTGCTGCAAAGAAAATATGGAATTGATCCCACCACATCATTTCAAAGTTCACAAAAGTTCTACATGGCGGAATTTCTGATTCACAAAATATCTACAACAACCCATAAATTCCTTTATGGCAACAAATTAACATCAGGATTATGAAAGGAAAATAACCGGAAAAAACCA
>JAGQVF010000050.1 GCA_020438135.1 Bacteroidales bacterium
CGTGGCATTTGGGATCAACCGTGCCATATCGGATGGAGAAACCCAATCATGGTATCCGTTTGTAGATGGGATCGGTTACTGGAATGAAGACATGCCCACCTTTTCAGATGATCTGCATGCACTCGATCCCTATGGTCATCCCGATTCAGAATTGACAGAAGATTATAATCTGATCGGTTGGTCGCAGGATGTGGATGGCGATGGAGAGATCACCTTTGTGGGAACAGGCACCGACGCCATTGGATTATATTATGTGAGCCTTTCAAGTTTTCCGCAATTGGTGCTGGATGAGAGCAACCATCTGTTCCTGGTCTACGCTTCGGTTACTGAAACCTATAGCAACGGTTTGGCCAATTACAGGCATATTTGGGCGAGGGCATCACTGGATGGAGGAGCTACCTGGCTGGGTTTTGTAGACCTTACCTCAGACCTGATCCATATCTTCGACGAATGTGTCTATCCATCCTGCTCACCTGCAAGTGACGGTAACATTTACCTGGTGTATCAAACCGACAACGAACCGGGTGTGAATATTTGGGGAACAACACATCCCGTTACCGACAACAATATCACGTTTATGAAAGTATCAAAATCCGAAATAACAGATATTGAAGAACAATCGGCAACGGTTACCACTCAGGATGTCAGCCAGAATTATCCGAATCCCTTTAGCGAAACCTCAACGGTATACGTTCGCCTGGATAAACCGGCAAATCTCGTACTGGAAATTTCCGGTCTTTCAGGACAACTGATCTACAGTAAATCATTTACCGGGCATGCCGGCAACAATGAACTGCTGATTGATGGGAAAAATTTACAACAGGGAGTTTATTTTTATAGTGTAAAAACGGATGATTCACAAGTGACGAAAAAAATGATCGTCCGGTAGTATTAATAAACCATGAGAGCCTTCCATTCAGGGAGGCTTTTTTTTTTGCAGAATATTATCCTGAAATTCAACACACATTATTTTTAGTAAATTTGTTTCAATAAATTACTAAATCATACAACCATGAAACAAGTATACCTTTTTCTGATCGCGACATTTGTTGTTATAGCCGGATACAGTCAACACCGGACGCTGGTCCCTGAAAAACTCCGTAAAGAAGCATATCCTTATAATCCTGCGCAACTCGAAGTAATGCATTCCGGGCAATTCAGTGCGCCCTGGTTGAAACAATCAAATACTTTTGTTGAGGAGGAAGTGATCGGACAAACCCGGTACGACAATCAATCAAACGCCAGCATACCCAAAAAAGTAGTTTACTTTGATGATGGAACCATCGGTGCAACATGGACCCGAAGCATGGAAGAAGGTTCTTTTTTTGCAGATCGTGGAACCGGGTACAACTACTTTAACGGTGAAGAGTGGGGTGAATGGCCCCAAAGCCGGGTTGAAGACATTAAAGTTCACCGGCCGACCTATGCACCTTTTGGCGAAAACGGCGAGTTGATCGTTAGCCATGCAGGTGAGTCGGGGCTCTATTTAGCCTCCCGCGAAAATAAAGGAATGGGGAGTTGGGATTTCGATAATTATCCGGGCCCTCCGGGTCATGAATACATTCTTTGGAACCGCGTGGTAACCAGCGGTATTGATCATACAAACATTCACCTGCTGGCGATGACACTGCCTACTTCACATGGCGGGACAACCTATGCAGGCCTTGACGGAGCGCTGCTCTATTCCTTATCAACCGATGGTGGCAATAACTGGGAGTGGGAAAACGATATTCTGGACGACATGTCGGCTGATGAATTTGTAGGTTTTGCAGGAGACACCTACGCCTTTGCCGAACCCAGGGGTGAAACGGTTGCCTTTGTTTTTGGTGATCCCTGGACCGGACTTTTCCTCATGAAATCTACCGATGGCGGAGAAACGTTCGACCAAACCGTAATTTGGGAACATCCTTATCCCATGTGGCAATTGGGAACACCTGCCGACACCTTTTACTGTGCCGACGGATCCCATAGTGCCATTATCGACGTCGATGGGATGGTGCATGTCGCATTCGGCATCAACCGTGTTAGTGCTGATGCCAATGCCACCTACTGGTATCCCTGGGAAGATGGAATTGCTTACTGGACCGAGGATATGCCTGCCTTTTCAGACAACCTGAACGCATTGAATCCAAACGGACATCCCGATTCGGAACTTGAAGAAAACTACAACCTGATCGGTTGGTCGCAGGATATCGACAACAACGGTCAACTCGAATTTATGGACGACCTCGGTTTGTATTTTATCGGTTTATCCAGCATGCCACAGTTGGTTTACAGGGAAGATGGGATACTGGTGCTGGTATTTTCTTCGGTGACTGAAAATTACAGCAACGGACAACAAAACTACCGCCATTTATGGGCCAGACCGGCCATGAACAACGGTGCGTATTGGGGTCAATTCGAACATCTCACCAGCGACCTTGTGCATATTTTTGACGAATGTGTTTATCCTGCCTGTGCCTCAAGTATGGACAACAATGTTGTGTATTTGAATTATCAGTACGATACCGAGCCCGGTACAGCCGTGTGGGGTGCCCAGCATAACTATGTTGACAATTCCATCGGTTTCATCTCTTTTCCAATGGTTTATGACAATATAAAAGAAAATAGTACTGAAAAAGGTTTTGATGTGAGCCAGAATTATCCCAATCCGGCAGATGAAGAGACCACCGTACGAATTTTATTATCCGAAAGATCGACTTACCGGCTCGGCATCAGCACGGTTTCGGGTCGGCAGGTTTACACCTCCGGGAATATATCAGGAAACAAAGGGACTCATTTAATGAAGCTCAGCACAGCCGGTTTAAGCGAAGGGATTTATATGTATTCCGTAACAGTTAACGGAAATTCCACGACAAAAAAGATGGTTGTCAGGCGCAGGTAAAAGGAGATTTAACGGCCTGCCATTCGGGGTACTTCAGAACCCACAGGGATGGTGTCGAGTTCATTCATATATTTTGCAACAAGCAGATTGAATTTCTCCAAATGTGTTGAATCAACCGGTTCAGCAGGTGGTGATTCAACCTGCAACGGGTTGATGGGTTGGCCGTTTCTGTAAAACCTGAAATCGAGATGGGGACCGGTAGCTCTTCCGGTGCTGCCGACATACCCGATAATATCACCCTGTTTTACATGCCGCCCTTCTTTGATCCCTTTACCGAATTTTGCCAAATGCAGATAAGCTGTGGTATAGGTTCCGTTGTGTTTTATTTTTACCAAATTGCCATTCGGACCTTTGTACCGGGCATATATCACAACCCCGTCGCCTACTGAGTGAACGGGTGTTCCGTAGTCGGCTGCGTAATCCACACCGGTATGTGGCGTTCTGACTTTCAGAATGGGATGCAAACGATTGTATGAAAATCCCGAGCTGATCCTTTTGTAACGAAGTGGGGCTTTCAGAAATGTTCTGCGCAGGCTGTTGGCTTCTTCGTCGAAAAAATCGCCTGTGCTATCCTGCACAAAATAAAATGCATACTGATCATTATCCATGTGATTAAACAAAGAAGCATACACTTTACCAATTCCGATGTAGTTGTCATCAACATACAATTCTTCGTAGATCACCTTGTAAAAATCGCCTTTCTGAATTCCAAAAAAATCGATGGTCCAGGCATAAATTTCAGATAATTCATTGGCGAGGTTAGGGTCGGTATTCCGGTGCACCATGCTCTCCCATAGAGAACTATTAATAACTCCGGAAGCAGATGCCAACCGGGTTTCAATCTCCTTATGTCCTTTGTGAACATGCACTGAATCGCGCAGGTCGAAAACAATATAGTCGGTATGTGACGCTTCATACACAAAATACTGGGGTTGTTTTACCGAATCGTTTTTACAAAGCACCGAATAATTGTTCCCGGCCCTGATCTTTCGTACATCAAAAATATCTTCAGACCGCTTCACCAATTGATCGATCTTTTGATAATCAACCCCGTAATGAAGCAGGATATCCGATAAAAACTGGTTTTTCTTAACCTGATCTCTAACGATGTAAAGCGAATCGATAACGATACCGTATTCCATATTGGGTTCCACGATAACTGCCAGTTGTTCTTCGCCGGATGGTTCGTTAACCGACCTCCCGAAAAAAATGAGCAAAACAATGATCAGTAATCCACCGGAGAGCAGGAGCAAAATTTCAATCAGTCTTCTTCGTTTCATAATACTTTACAGATGTTCCAATAACTGCAATTTTACAAATAAAGTATGAAGTGAGCCATTTTCTTTATCCGAAAATAAATATCTTTCATTCAGGCTGCAAAGGTGCAGGAATAAAAAAAGCTCCGGCAAATTACCTCCGGAGCCTCACATTGCATTCTATAAACTTCCTTATAGAAGGATTAATTTTTTCATAACAGTCGATTGGGTTTTGCTTTCGGTTCTGTAAAAATAGATACCCGGTTCCCATTCATCGGTCGAAACGTCGATGCGGTTACTACCCTGTTTAAGCTTTTCGGTATATAGCGAGCGTCCTGTTACGGAGTAAATACTAAATTGCATATCGGTTGATTGATCTACCAATACATCAAAACTAACATTTCCTTTTGCAGGATTAGGCATGGGTTCAGACACAAACACCGGAATTTTCTGCAGGTTTTCATCCAAACCAACGGTAGAATTTTCAACTCCCAAAACGGTAAAATCATCAAAATAAAAACCGTCTTCAGTCACCGCCTGATCGGTTTTCAGAAGAAAACGGAAAGTAACTTCAGATCCCAGATAATCGGACAGGTTGATTTCTTCTTTCACCCAGCTGGTTTGGAATCCATCGTAAAGGGGCTCACCGGTTGCCTGGTTTTCATTACCGATGCCGGTAAATTTTCCTTCGAGCGGTGTCCAGGAACTGCCTCCGTTTGCTGAGATTTCGCATTGCACATAATCCCATCCCTGCTCAATTTCCCATTTCGCCTCGAAAGTGAGTAATGCAAAACCAAGATCACTCAGATCGACCTCACCATCCAGGATGACGGCACTGGTTTGGTAATTCTGATAGTTACCAAAAGGCGAATCGGTTATGGATGAAGGAGGCGAAAAATAGGAGGCTGAGGTGATTCCCCAGTTTGGTGTGATCCAGTTATTCAGCGAGTTCCCGTCATCTTCAAAGAGAACAACCGGTTCGCCAAAAATCTTATGGATCGTGTCGTATAACACAAAGTCGCCATTATCAACAGAAAGAACAAATTGCAGCGGTGTACCTGAAATGATATCGGGATGTAATGTATAACTGATGCTGTCAGTAGCCAATTCAAGTAACTCCATACCTGGAAATTCAACAGGCTCACCTGTGTTGATTATGGCAGGCCCCAAACCTTCGAGACCCACGGTGAACGTAGCACCATCCATCAGGCCCAGCCGCATGATATCAAAACTGACAAACCCTTCCTGTTCGTTTAAAACAAGGGGTGATTTATCCCCGACATCAGCATATTTTCCGGCAAAAGCTGCTGCCAGAATATTTTGGATCATGTTTTCCTGTGCAATGGGAACGATACGGTCGATAGCACACCAAAATCCATCGTTGTCGCCACCAAGTTCAGGTGTATAGGCAAGTGTTTTCGGTTTGGCAGATTGCTCACCGTACATCCAGTCGTCAGAACCGCCGTTTGTGGGATAAATGGTAGTGCTTCCCGGACCGAAGGTATAATTATTATCCATGGTATACAAAGAGGCATGAGCAAAAAACAGGTCGTCATCCTCACTGGGTTCGTCGGTCCAGCCCCAGGCATACAAAAGCAGGTTTGAGAAGGTATGATAATTCAGTGCATTTTTAAATTCGTGGGCTTCACAAAAATCACGAACAGCAGCAATTTCAGGTTCGGAGAAAGCGGCAGGTCCCCGATAGGTTTCATCGCAGGGATCAGGTGATGACCCGTAATTATCGTAGCCCCACTGATAACCGTAATTCCGGTTGATATCCACTCCCCTGCATCCTGTAACTCCGTTATCACGTCGGTTTTTACGCCACATACCACCACCGTTCGGATTGGTTTGCTGATTGAATACGTATCCATCCGGATTGAGAACAGGCACGAAATACATTTCAGTATTATCTACCAGGGTTTGAATAAACGGATCGGTATCATAATTTTCGAGCAGGTAATACATGTAATACAGCAGGGTCATCACTCCTGCCGGTTCGCGGGCATGATGCAAAGCAGTGTAAAGCACTTCGGGCTCTTCTTCGTTAACAGTTGGGTTATCGCTGATTTTTACCATCCACAAATCACGTCCTTCACCTGACTGACCGATGGATTCTTTTTGTGTAATTAAATCGGGATACAAGTCGGCCATGTTTTCGAGATGATCAACAATTTCATCCCAGGTTGCATGACCGCTCATCGAACCAAAATCAAAATTTTCAGGAACGGGCCATTCCGAAATACCTTTGTAATCATTAACATTAAATGATTTCCCTTTGTTCCGGTCAACATAATACTTGGATACATCTTCAATCATCACCTCGTAATCGATGCCCATTTCTCTAACAGCATCTATCTCATTTACCGACAAATCGGCAATCATAAAATGTCCTTTCTTGAGGGTTCCCTCCGTAATATCAATCCCCGAGCGGGCCATCTGAACCAACTGATCATCGTCAGCATAAACTTTTACCCGCTGATACAGTTGTTGTTGTGCAAAGACTGAAACGGTAACCAGGAAAGAAATAAAAAGTAAATTAAACCTCTTCATACTCAAATTTTTCTTTCAGACACTGCTAATAGGGTAATCGTTGCGTTGAATTCAAGCTGCAAATTCAAAACTTTGTATTTTACATCAATTGATTATCCGCTTATCTACCAGATAAAACCTTTCAAGATATTTTTCTCGCAGATATCGCAGAAAACGCTGATATTTTTAATTCTTTTCTGCGCAAATCAGCGGGGTCAGCGTGAAATTTTGTTTGGAGGAATCATACCGGATTAGCATATTAAATTACTACCGAAAGTGAACTTTTTGCATTTAAATGCATTTACATAGTGATTTTTAAATGCAACTCAATGGAGATTATCAACCTGCAGGAAGAATATAAAACAACTTACTTTACGTGTCTGGAAGATTATTCAGAAGATATGAAACGGGCCAGTAACCTGAAAGAAAACTGGTATAACGAAATGAAGGGAAAGGGGCTCAGGGTGAAGCTTGCGAGGCATGAATCGGGAGTGATTGCAGGGATGGTTCAGTATTTCCCGATCGAATATTCATGGATTTCAGGTAAGGACCTTTATTTTATCGGTTGTATCTGGGTGCACGGACATAAACAGGGCCATGGTAATTTTCAGAAACAGGGCATGGGCACTGCACTGTTGAAAGCAGCGGAGGAAGACGTAAAATCGCTGGGCGGAAAAGGGTTGGTAGCCTGGGGTATTCCGTTGCCCGTTTGGATGAAAGCCTCCTGGTTTAAAAAACAAGGCTATAAGTCGGTTGATAAAAAAGGATTTTTAGGGGAGGTATTGCTGTGGAAGCCCTTTACGGATGATGCCGTTCCACCCAAATGGATCAAACAAAAAAAGAAACCCCAGCAGGAAGAAGGCAAGGTTAAGATCACCTGCATTTCGAACGGCTGGTGTCCGGCTATGAACCTGGCTAACATCAGGGTCAGAGAAGTAGCGGAAGAGTTCGGAGATAACGTTGTAGTTGAGGAGATCAATACCCTCGACAGGGATACATTCGACGAATGGGGCGTTTCGGATATTCTTTACATCGATGGACAGAAAGTAAATACAGGACCACCACCTACCAAAGAAAAACTCAGAAAACAAATTGCCAAAAAGGTAAGCAGGTTGTAAACCCCGCAGCTTTCGTCAGTCACATCGTATGTGTGCGCGATCCAAAATTCATATTTCAAGATTGCATAGAAAGAAAATTGCCACCCTCGCAAAACCGCCCGAATATAAACCCAAACCCACCGTCCGCAAAATAATTATTCGCTATGTTGCGTTTGTTTTTTTTCTTTCTTTGTCCAATGCTTTGGGTATGTTAATGCATAAGCTTTTTGTATGAAATCTCACAATTACCTTTATCTGCTGATCCCGTTTTTTTTACTGATTGCAACCTGTGCCAAAAGTCAGGAAGGGACTGTCCGTGGCTTTGTTTATGAAGAAAAAACCGGGGAACCTGTCATTTTTACCAATGTTTACCTGAAAGGTACTTCATATGGTGCATCCACGGATGTGAACGGCTATTTTGTTATTTCAAAAATTCCACCGGGGAATTATCTGCTCATGGTGACTTACCTCGGCTATGATACCCTTAAAATGGATATCAACATCAAAGCAGATGATATCATCAGTAAAAACCTGTTCCTGAAAGAAGCATCCTATACACTTGGGCAGGTTGAGATTTCGGCAGAGAGAGAAGAAGCGAGAACCGAAACGCGTACCTCAGTAGTGAAAATCACGCCCAAGCAGATCAACCAGATCCCGGCAGTTGGCGGACAACCCGACCTTGCCCAGTATTTGCAGGTTTTGCCGGGTGTAGTTTTCACCGGCGACCAGGGAGGTCAGTTATATATACGTGGCGGTTCACCCATACAGAATAAAGTTTTACTGGATGGGATGATCGTATATAATCCATTTCATTCAATCGGACTTTTTTCAGTTTTTGATACCGACATTCTAAGGAATGCCGATGTTTATACAGGAGGCTTTGGAGCAGAATACGGCGGTCGTATTTCTTCTGTGATGGATATTACCACCCGCGACGGTAACAAAAACAGAATTTCCGGAAAAGTGGGAGCATCCACTTTCGGCGCCAATATGATGATTGAAGGGCCGCTTAAAAAGCTTAAAGAGGATGGCAGCGGTGGTAGTTCATCGTTTATTTTTACTGCTAAAAACTCCTATCTTGAACAGAGCTCCGACATTTTTTATAATTACGTCGATACGGCCGGACTGCCTTTCAACTATACAGACCTCTACGGAAAATTTTCATTGATTGGTGAAAACGGAAGCAAGATCAACTTTTTCGGATTCAATTTTAAGGATCGTGTTAATAATTACAAATCGCTTTCTGATTTTAGCTGGGACTCTTATGGCGGTGGTGCCAATTTTCTGATCATTCCGGGCAACTCACCTGTATTGATCGAAGGTCATCTTGCTTATTCGCAATATAAGATCAAACTTGAAGAAAAAACAAATCCGGCCCGTGAAAGCCTGATCAATGGATTTAACATGGGGTTTGATTTCACCTACTTCATCGGTAAAGACGAATTAAAATATGGATTCGAGATCCTCGGTTTCAAAACCGATTATACTTTCTTCAACTCAGTCGGTTTAAAAATACAGCAGGAAGAAAACACGACCGAGGTTGGGGCATATCTGAAATATAAAAAGACCATTAACAAATTGTTGTTCGAACCGAGTTTCAGGTTGCATTATTATGCTTCCTTGTCGAACATGTCGCTTGAACCGAGGCTGGCTATGAAGTACAATGCCACAGATAATTTCAGGATAAAGTTCGCAGGTGGAGTATATTCGCAAAACCTCATCAGTGCTCGTTCCGACAGGGATGTGGTGAACCTGTTTTATGGATTTCTCAGCGGACCTGACAATCTTCCGTCGGAATTTAACGGAGAAGACGTAACCCATAAATTGCAGAAAGCCGAACATGCTATCCTGGGCTTTGAAGTTGATCTTTCGAGCCTCGTTACCATGAACCTTGAAGGGTATTATAAAAACTTTTCTCAATTGACTAACCTCAACCGGAACAAACTGGTTGAAGATAACCAGGAAAATGCCGAACTCCCCGACCTGATCAAAAGCGATTTCATTATTGAGCAGGGATATGCTACCGGAGCTGACATTACGCTAAAATACGAAACACAAAAATTCTATTTCTGGGCTGTTTATTCACTCGGCTATGTAGTAAGAAAATACGAAGACATCAGCGGTGAGCTACAAACTTATCATCCGCATTACGACAGGCGGCATAACGTAAACCTCCTGGCCACTTATACATTTGGCGATAAACGTGACTGGGAAATCAATGCCCGCTGGAATTTCGGATCAGGTTTTCCATTCACACTGGTTGAGGGATATTACGAATTATTACCTTTCAACAACGGAATTTATACTGATTACACCACAGCCAACGGAAACCTGGGCATCTTATACGGCGATCTGAATACCGGAAGGTTATCACCTTATCATCGTCTTGATGTTGGTGTTAAAAAGACATTTACACTCGGACGCAATACCAGCCTTGAAGCCAATGCAAGTGTTACAAACCTTTATAACCGGGAAAATATCTTTTACACCGACCGCATCACTGGCGAACGGATCTACCAGTTGCCGATCATGCCTAGTGCCGGGCTGATGTTTAGGTTCTAGAAATGAGTATTGAGGTCTCCTG
>JAGQVF010000362.1 GCA_020438135.1 Bacteroidales bacterium
GGATCATCCGAATTGACAGAAAAATTGAAATACTGATAAATGCCGATCAGGCAGGCGATCAATGCACTGATTGCTGCTGTTTTTGAGAGAATAATGATCGTGTTGGGTTCAGCCCGAAATAAAAATGTTGCAAACAGCACCAGCAGGCCGGCCATAATCCACTTTAACAGGTCTGTAATTCCTTCCACCGGATTTGTTGCCATCAGCAAAGCAACCAAAGTTATCAGAATATAAATACCGAACAGAATAAAAACCGGGTCGCGAAGAAAATCTACGTTTGGTGGGTTTCGTTTTACGATTTGTGCGAAGATCAATGTGAGCAAAAACAACCCGGTGCCCATCGCCAGAAAGCGCGGATACATTACCGGATCGAGGGTTGTCGACACATGGATCAGCGGGATGATCAGCATAAATACCAGCGCAATAAACCAAACTGTTGGGGTGAACCCAATGTTCTGTTGTGTTTTTTTTCTTTTCCTGATTTTGCGCTTATTGGTCGACATGTTCCGTTTTTATGATCTTGATCCACGGAAAAGGAATATCTCTTCCGCTGATAGCTTGCAATATACGACTTTTCTTATGGGGTTTATAAAGATATTGGTGATCAAATGGTTTCAGTTCGTCGTATGTGTGGTGAAAGTATTGACCGGCCATTTCCGGGATGCCTTTCATTTCATAATATTTGCGGGTTCTTTCTGCGGCCTGCTGCTGATGTTCAGCACTATAGAACGGTGAATCGATAAGGTGAATCTCCCCAGTGGGTGCCATGAGACAAAATAACCTTTCAATCAGCACCTTCAGTTTTTCAAAATATTGCACCGATGCATTTAATGTGACCACATCAAAACAGTTTTCAGGCAATGGCAACTCGAATAGATTTCCATTCACAAAAATGAGATTTTCCTTTGAAAGAACCCTTGCAGCCTGCTCCAGTTCAGGCCGGTTTACATCCAATCCCATCACAAAATTTCCAGGCACCGTCGACAGCTTGTTTGCAAACCAACCGTTGCCACATCCCAGGTCGAGAATGGTCTTGCCGGAAAAATTTCTGAAATATTCCATCACCCGTTTCAATGATTTGTCTCTCAGTTTCCACTCATTCGAATGTTCATGACCGGTTAATTCGGGAAGCCTTGACACCTCCGAATCAGAATAGACCCTGTTTTCTTTTTCCCTTACTGCCAGGTAGTTCTCCTCGAAAGTGTTGTCAACAGGAAAAGAAGGATCAGACCACACACCATTTTCGTTTGAAAGCGATGCAATGAATTTCTGCATTTCTTTATTCCAGTTGTTCTTGCTCATTTTAAAAATTGCAGGGCCAATAAGGCAGCCAGGCTTTTCATTTTGTGTTTAATAAATTCAATCCCATTGCCTGTTTTCCGGTATTTATCGGCATACACCGAATTATAAACCATCCGGATCGCCATGTTGTAAAAGGCCGGTTTATAAGTTCGTTTGAATTGAATATCGCGGTCAAGTGGAAGCGGCCAGCCGGTTTCACTTGTTATTTTATTTTCAACCGTGTTGTACAATGCCGTACCTTTGATCGGATATGCGAGGTTTATCGTAAACTGATCCGGTTGACTTTCTTTCAAATGGCGAACCGTTTCATGAATATCTTCCATCGTTTCGCCGGGATATCCCAACATAATAAAGGTACCGGTTTCGATCCCGGTTTTTTTGGTTTTTTGGATCATTTCCCTCACTTTGTGCA
>JAGQVF010000363.1:0-1385 GCA_020438135.1 Bacteroidales bacterium
TGGTTTAACGTGAATAGCAAAACAGGCCAATAACATCCTTAACCCTGAAAGGGTTCAATCAAATATTTTGTAAAATTTTATCGGAATTTCAAATGCCTTTCACCATAAAGATTAAAATCGTTCGGGTAAATCGAATAAACCGGACAAACCGGAATGGTTATATTCCGTCGGCCGCTGATGGATATGAAAATTAATCGTTCATTTCTCAATTTCCATATCAGACCAAAATAGTAAACCAAATGCAGGAAGCCATATGAATTCCCTTGGTTGTTGCATTTATTTTTGTCAAATTTGCTGAATCAAATTGAAGATACTATCTATAAAAACAGAGGTATGGAAATCAAGGTACTGGGACCAGGATGTCCGAAATGCAAGAAGATGATGGAATCGACAAAACTGGCGGTAGAGTTGCTCGGGATCGAAGCCAGCATCACAAAGGTTGACGACATCAACGACATTTTGAAATACAATGTCCTGACCACCCCGGCGCTGGTCGTAAATGAAAAGGTAGTGCACTCCGGTCGGATAGCCGGGAAAAAAGAGATCGCCCAACTGATTTCACCCTTTCTGGAAAACAAAAATCAAGAGATATGAAAAATTCAATTTTAATATTCCTGCTTTTAACTGCAGGGATGCTCGTTGATCCTTCCTGTAGTTTTGCACAGGAAACAAATGAAGAAAGCCTGACTGTTTATTATTTTCATAACACCCGTCGCTGTGCCACCTGCAATGCCATCGAAGAAAAAACGAAAGAAACCCTGGAAAATAATTTTCATGGGATGATGGAAAAGGGCAAAATAAAATTCGTTGTGCTGAATGCCGAGGAGGACGAAAACGAGGCGATTGTCGAAAAATATGAAATTTGGGGATCATCGCTTCTCCTGGTCAAAAAATCTGATGGGAATGAAAGGGTTGAAAATCTGACCGATTTTGCCTTTGCCAATGCCCGCACCAACCCCGATAAATTCGTTACCGGATTGCAGGCCGAAATTGAGAAAATGATCAGGTAGTTTGGAGTTTTTACAGGAAATCATCGACAGTTCACCGGCGCCATTTATCACGGCATTTATACTCGGTTTGATGACAGCGATCAGCCCCTGTCCGCTGGCGACCAACATTACAGCCACTGCTTACATCAGCAAGGACATTTCAGCCAAAAGAAAAATCTTTTACAATGGGCTGATCTACACACTGGGTCGGGGGATCAGCTACACCGGACTGGGTGTGATCCTTTATTTCGGCGCCAGTAAATTTGAAATTGCCCGGTTTTTTCAAACTTACGGAGAAAGGATCCTCGGACCTTTTCTGATCATTGCCGGCATTTTGATGCTGGACATTATTTCCATCAACTTTCCTTCATTCCAAAACCTGGGTCAGAAAGTGTC
>JAGQVF010000363.1:1625-2510 GCA_020438135.1 Bacteroidales bacterium
ATGTTATTTGAGAAATGGTTTCGGAGGGTGGTTGCTGTGGTTTTTATCGGGATCGGGATATATTATGTGATCCTTTTATTTTAGACATTATATTGCCCTTAGTCGATTCGAAATTTTTAACCCACATTTCTATTTCCAAACCGGTAAATTGATATAATTACTATTTTTGAGCAAAGAATACGAATATGGATATTCAAACTAAAAAACTACATTTTGTCCAGGAAGTTTTAAGAATCAAGGATGAAAAACTCATTGATAAACTAAATAATATTCTAAAAAAGGAGAGGAAAAAGAAACTGGAAGAAGAGTTGAAACCTCTTAGCAGGGAAACATTCGATAACATGATCGATGAGGCAGAATCGGATTCTAAAAACAATCGCCTGACGTCGGCTGGGGCTCTCAAAAAGGATATTGATTCATGGAGTTGAGAGTATTCTGGACGGATACGGCGAGATTCCTTTTGGAAGACATTTTTAACTATTATAAAAATAACGCAAGTACAGAAGTTGCCCGAAAACAGGTCTCAAAGATCATCGACAGAACAATTCAACTTGAGAAAAATCCACGAAGTGGCCCCCTTGAGCCATTGCTTTCCGAGCGAAAATTTGAGTATCGCTATCTAATAGAGAGCAATTACAAGATCATATACTGGATAGAGGACAATTATATCAAGATAGCAACTGTATTTGATTGCCGACAAAATCCTGATAAACTGCAACAAATTTAGCTTCTGGAGATTTTACATCTTTCCATACTAGCTGATCATTTCTTACTAAACCTTTAGTATTAAAAAATTTACAAAAAATTAACGTATAAATACGTCGGTATAATTTTTTTGACGTACTTTTACGCCGGGATAAAAAATGGAATGATGGAATGATGGAA
>JAGQVF010000003.1:0-4135 GCA_020438135.1 Bacteroidales bacterium
GTGAGGGTGGTGAAAGGTGCTGTGTTGGATGTAGCGGTCGATATCCGTTTGAAGTCGATCACTTACGGAAAATGGTTTTCACACAAACTCACCGGTGACAATAAAATGATGATGTGGATCCCGCCTGGTTTTGCCCACGGTTTTCTTACCCTGGAAGACGACACTATTTTTCAGTATAAATGCACCAATTATTACGACAAAGTATCGGAGGGCAGCGTTCGGTGGGATGATCCGGATCTCCAGATCGATTGGGAAGCAGAAAACCCAATGGTTTCGGAAAAGGATCAGGTTGCTCCTTTTTTTAAAGAATTAAAAAGCAGGTTTTAGTATGCAGGATAGTTCACTCAGAAAGATCGCTTTATTAAGTGTTGTTTTGGTTTTTACCATGGCGATGGTGTTTTTATTCACGTTTTCTACCGAATCACAGGATAAATCGGCATCGCTGATGGAAAGGGAAAGTGTGGCCAATTACACCATCAATCCCCCGAAAATACCTGCAAAAGCTGATTTTGCAGGAGAATCAGTACCCCTCGACAGGTTTTATGTTCGTGAGGATTTCGACCGCGAATTGCTGGTGAATACCTATTGGCACAGCTCAACCATTCAACTGATCAAAAGGGCCAATCGCTGGTTTCCGGTGGTTGAACCGATCCTGAAAGAAAATGGAATTCCCGAAGATTTTAAATACCTGGCACTCATCGAGAGCGGATTTACACATGTGGTTTCACCCAGAGGAGCTGCCGGTTACTGGCAGATCATGGAAAAAACGGCAAAGGAGCGCGGACTGGAAGTAAATGATTATGTGGATGAACGTTACAATGTTGAACTGGCCACGCAAACCGCCTGCGATTACTTTAAAGATTCGTATGCGCTTTATGAGAACTGGACCCTGGTTGCTGCTTCTTATAATGCCGGTCAGCGCCGGATCACCGAATCAATAGAAAAACAAAAGGTGAATAGTTATTATGATCTCTATCTGAACGACGAAACCTCCCGTTATGTGTACCGGATTTTGGCAGCAAAAACGATTTTGTCAAATCCTGCCAAATATGGCTTCCAATTGGAAGAGTCTGACCTCTATCAGCCGATCCCTTACAAGGTGATTGAAGTAAATCAAACCATTCCCGACCTGATTGAATTTGCCCATAGCCACGGCGTTACCTACAGGATGTTCAAAATGTTCAACCCATGGCTGCGCGAAAGTTACCTTCAGGATGCTTCAGGAAAGGTGTACAAGATCAAGATCCCGGATATGAAGGCGATGAAATAAAAGCCGGTTTTAAGCACTTGTTTAAAATCACCTGTATCGTTTATCCCTGCAACAAAATCATTCATTGATATTTCAACCCCTGAAAATTACTTGGGTGAGAGGTTATCATTTCAGCCAATTTAGGTGTAACTTTGCACGATTTTTTGGAAATAAGCAATTGAGTTTTACAGATAATACAGAGCAGAAACAGTCGGATTTCGTTGACCAGGAGCATTTTCTTGAGGTGAGCGGAGCGAGGGTGCATAACCTGCGCAACATCGATGTGAAGATCCCGCGCAATAAACTCGTGGTGATCACCGGGCTGAGCGGCAGCGGAAAATCATCCCTTGCTTTCGACACCATTTATGCTGAAGGGCAGCGCCGTTACATGGAAACGTTTTCGGCCTATGCCCGGCAATTCATCGGAAACCTTGAACGCCCCGATGTGGATAAGATCACCGGTCTGAGCCCTGTTATTTCCATCGAACAAAAATCGGTCAATAAAAACCCCCGTTCCACGGTGGGAACAGTCACCGAGGTGTATGATTTCCTGAGGTTACTTTATGCCAGGGTTGCCGATGCCTATTCGTATGTTTCGGGTGAAAAAATGATCCGCTACACCGAATCACAAATATTGGAACTGATCAGGAAATTGTATGGTGAACGAAAGGTGATCCTGCTTGCACCGATCGTTAAGGGGCGGAAAGGACATTACCGTGAGTTGCTGGAGCAGTTTCGCAAACAGGGTTTCCTGCAGGTGCGGGTAGATGGCGAAATGAAGGAGCTTGGTTTCGGTTTGCAGCTCGATCGTTACAAAGTGCACGACATCGAACTGGTGATCGATAAAATAAAGGTTTCGGAAGATACAGACCGCAGGCTGATCCAGTCGGTGCAACTGGCCACTAAATACAGCAAAGGTTCAGTGATGGTGCTCGATCATGAAACGGAGGAGGTAAAACATTTCAGCAAAGCGCTGATGTGTCCGGTTTCAGGGATTTCATACAACGAGCCGGAGCCCAACACATTCTCCTTTAATTCACCCTATGGAGCCTGCCCGAAATGCAACGGCCTTGGAACCATCACCGAAGTGGACCTGAAAAAGATATTCCCTAACAGGGATAAAAGCATTCGAAAGGGAGGCATTGCACCGCTTGGTGAATACAAACACAACTGGATTTTCCACCAGATGGAAGCGATCGGAGATAAGTATAAATTCGACCTTGATACACCGATCAAAGATATCCCGGATGAGGCGATCACTACCATTTTGTATGGCTCTGACGAAAATTACAAGATTCAGAAGGAATACATGGGGATTACCTCAACCTACACGCTTAACTTCGAAGGGATCGTCAATTTTATTACCAACCAGTTCAAAGAATCTGGTTCGGTGAGTATAAAAAAGTGGGCGCAGCATTTTATGAATTCGGTAAAGTGCCCTGAATGCGATGGTCAGCGGCTGAAAAAGGAAAGCCTTCATTTTAAGATCGATGAAAAAAATATTTCTGACCTGGCCAATTTTGACCTGATCAGACTTGATAAGTGGGTGAGCGGACTGGAAAAGAAACTGGATGACAAAAAAAAGATGATCGCCCATGAGATCATCCGGGAGATCAAAACACGCATCAGTTTCCTGTTGGATGTAGGGTTGGAGTATCTTGCCCTGAATCGCCCGGCCCGGAGTCTTTCGGGAGGAGAATCGCAGCGGATACGGCTTGCTACCCAAATCGGTTCACAACTGACCAGCGTATTGTATATTTTGGATGAACCGAGTATTGGCCTGCATCAGCGCGACAACCTCAGGTTGATCCAATCGCTGAAAGACCTTCGTGATATTGGCAATTCGGTGATCGTGGTGGAGCATGATAAGGAGACCATCCTGGCTGCCGATCATGTGGTGGATATCGGACCGGGAGCCGGAAGGCACGGCGGGGAAGTGGTTGCACAGGGTTCTCCCAAAGATATGGTGGAGTGCAAAACCATCACCTGCGAATATTTACGTGGTAAAAAGGAGATCACTATCCCTGAAAAGAGACGAAACGGAAACGGAAAAAATATTGTACTGACGGGAGCTTCCGGGAATAACCTTAAAGATGTGGATGTGAAGATTCCTTTGGGAGTGCTGGTTTGTATTACCGGCGTTTCGGGAAGTGGAAAATCGACCCTGATCAATGAAACCCTTTACCCCATCCTGAACAAACATTTTTATCGTTCAGAAAAACGTCCGCTGGCTTACAAAGAAATCAAAGGGCTGGAACACCTTGATAAAGTGATCGACATCGATCAGTCGCCCATAGGCCGCACACCACGTTCCAATCCGGCAACCTACACCGGTGTTTTTGATGAGATCAGGAAATTGTTTGCTTCATTGCCCGAATCGAAGGTTCGTGGATATAAACCCGGCAGATTTTCTTTTAATGTAAAAGGCGGCAGATGCGAAACCTGCAAAGGTGCCGGCATCCGCGTGATCGAAATGAACTTTTTGCCCGATGTGCATGTCCATTGCGAAGATTGCAACGGCAAACGATACAACCGCGAAACCCTCGAAGTGCGTTACAAGGGAAAGTCGATCAACGATGTGCTTGAAATGAGTATAAACCAGGCGGTTGAATTTTTTGAAAATATTCCTGCCATTACGCAAAAGATCAGGACGGTGAAAGAGGTTGGCCTCGGCTATATCACCCTTGGTCAGCAGTCTACAACGCTTTCGGGAGGGGAGGCCCAGCGTGTGAAACTCGCTTCTGAACTTTCTAAAAAGGATACAGGCAAAACCATGTACATCCTCGATGAACCCACCACCGGACTCCATTTTGAAGATGTGAATGTGCTGTTGCAGGTATTGCAAAAACTGGTGAATAAAGGCAACTCTGTTTTGGTTATCGAACA
>JAGQVF010000003.1:4187-14478 GCA_020438135.1 Bacteroidales bacterium
GGAGGCAGCATCGTTTGCACCGGAACACCGGAGGAGGTGGCAAAAGCTGAGAAGAGTTATACGGGTCGTTACTTAAAAGAAGAATTGTAATATCAGTAAATCAGGATTTCAAAGCCGCTAACTGCTCCTCAATAACCCTGATCCGGGCTTCTGCATCGGCTTGTTTTTTGCGTTCTTTATCCACAACAGCATCAGGCGCATTGTTTACAAACCTTTCGTTGCTCAGTTTTTTCTTTACAGAATTAAGGAATCCGCGGGTGTAATTGAGTTCTTCTTCCAGTTTTGTGATCTCCGCCTCAACATCAACCGAATCGCCCAGCGGAACGAAAAACTCAGTTGCCCCGACTATAAAACCCGCCGAATTGGGAACCTTATTATCCACGTAAGTGATCTCGCAAATATTGCAAAGTTTCATGATCACCTTGTCAAACGTGCGAACCGCTTTTTGTTTATTGTTTTTCCTGACGAAAAGATCAATGGCCTGTTTATTGGGTATGTTTTTTTCAGCCCGGAGTTTTCTTACGGCAACAACCACTTCTTTCTCAATAGAAAAGATATCCAGCAGGTTTTTATCGAACTCAGCGGCTTTCGGCATGGGTGTGATCATGATCGATTCCTCTTCGCTGCGTTCGCCAAGGAAATGCCAGATCTCCTCCGTGATGAAAGGCATGAACGGATGAGCCAGTTTCATCAGGTCTTCAAAAATGGCGATGGTTTTGGCAAGAGTGATGCGGTCGATCGGTTTCTGGTATTCCGGTTTGATCATTTCAAGATACCACGAACAGAAATCATCCCAGATAAGTTTGTAAACGGCCATCAAAGCATCCGAAATTCTGTACTTCTCGTAGTGATCTTCAATGACAGCGATCTCGGCATGCATCTTCGACTCGAACCACTCCACCGAAACTTTGGCATATTCCGGCTGAACCAATGTTTCATCTACATTCCATCCTTTAACCAGTCGCAGCGCATTCCAAACCTTATTGCTGAAATTCCGGCCCTGCTCACATAACGAATCATCAAACGGAAGATCGTTGCCAGCAGGTGAGGTGAGCAGCATACCCACGCGAACACCGTCAGCACCAAAGCGATCAATTAGTCCGATCGGATCGGGTGAATTTCCAAGCGATTTCGACATTTTCCGGCCCTGCTTGTCGCGAACCATACCGGTGAGGTATACATTTTTAAAAGGAATGTCGTTCCTGTATTCAAGTCCGGCCATGATCATACGGGCCACCCAGAAAAATAAAATATCCGGAGCGGTTACGAGGTCGTTGGTAGGATAATAATATTTGATATCTTCATTGTCGGGATAACGGATCCCATCAAAGACAGAGATGGGCCATAGCCACGACGAAAACCAGGTGTCGAGCACATCTTCATCCTGTCGCAGATCTTCAGCAGTAAGGTTCGAATCAAATTTCTCACGCGCCAGTTCAAGCGCTTTTCCCTCATTTTCAGCAACCACATGTTCGCCGTTTGGTAAGTACCACGCCGGTATACGCTGGCCCCACCACAATTGCCGTGAGATACACCAATCCCTGACATTTTCCATCCAATGCTGATAGGTGTTTTTGAATTTTGGTGGATGAAACTGAACAGTATCGTTCATCACTACATCCAGTGCTGGTTTGGCCATTTCAGCCATCTTCATGAACCATTGCATCGATAGTTTCGGTTCGATCACCTCATCGGTCCGTTGCGAATACCCCACCTTGTTCAGGTAGTCATCAATCTTTACGAGGTTACCAGCCGCTTCGAGATCCTTCACGATCGTGTCGCGAACTTCAAAACGATCTTTGCCGATGTAGAGTTGGGCTTTTTCGCTCAGGGTGCCGTTGTCGTTAAAAATATCAATCGATTCGAGGTTGTGCCTGATACCGATCTCATAATCGTTGATGTCGTGTGCAGGAGTGATCTTCAGGCATCCGGTACCAAATTCCATATCCACATATTCATCTTCAATGATGGGAACCGAACGGTTTACCAGCGGAACCAAAACCCGCTTTCCGCGAAGATCTTTAAAACGGTCATCATTAGGGTTGATACAAACGGCCGTATCGCCCAGAATAGTCTCAGGACGGGTAGTGGCAATGGTAACATATTCGTTATCCGGGCCTTCAACCTTGTATCTTACATAATATAGTTTCGATTGCACTTCTTTATAGATCACCTCTTCGTCTGAGAGAGCCGTCAAAGCCTTTGGATCCCAGTTAACCATGCGAACACCGCGATAGATCAGTCCTTTGTTATACAGATCGACGAAAACCTGAATGACAGATTCATACAGCGCTTCCTCCATCGTAAAACGGGTGCGGTCCCAATCGCAGGAAGCCCCGAGTTTTTTTAATTGTTCGAGGATGATGCCGCCGTGTTTTTCCTTCCATTCCCAGGCGTGTTCCATGAATGCATCCCGACCGATTTCCGTTTTTTTAATCCCTTCGTTCTGTAGTTTGTCAACCACTTTGGCTTCGGTAGCAATCGAGGCGTGGTCGGTCCCGGGAAGCCATAATGCGTTTTTCCCCTGCATCCTGGCTCTTCGCACCAGCACATCCTGAATGGTGTTGTTGAGCATGTGCCCCATGTGCAATACGCCGGTTACGTTGGGCGGGGGGATCACAATGCAAAAAGGCTCACGATCGTCAGGGCTGCTTTTGAAAAGTCCTTTTTCCATCCAGAATTTGTACCATTTGTCTTCTGTTTTTTCGGGGTTGTATCTGCTGGGAATCTCCATGTTTTTAAGCTATTCGATGTTTTTAACGAGGCGCAAAAGTAGTAAAATTATACATGAAAATAAATGAATATGACGCAAGTATAATAGCAAAAGTCAACAACAGGACTTAATCCCGGGATGTCGGGTAAATAATTAGTTTTGCCGTGAAATACAGAAATGAAATGATCGAAAAAATAAATGAAACTGTTGAATTCCTGCGGACTGAAGGAATAACGGAGCCTTTTGTCGGAATAATCCTTGGAACCGGACTGGGGAAACTGGCAGACGAAATTGAAGTGATCACCGAGTTGCATTATGGTAATATTCCCAATTTCCCGGTATCGACCGTTGAATTTCACAAGGGGAAACTGATCTATGGTGATCTTGCCGGGAAAAAGGTGTTGGCCATGCACGGCCGGTTTCATTATTATGAAGGCTACACGCTGCAGGAGATCACTTTTCCGGTGAGGGTGATGAAACAACTGGGCATTCAGTACCTGTTGGTTTCGAATGCGGGAGGAACAATGAACCCGGAATTTAAAAAAGGGGAGTTGATGTTGCTTGACGATCATATCAACTTGTTGGGAACAAGTCCGTTGGTAGGTGTAAATCACAATCATCTCGGGCCCAGGTTCCCGGATATGAGCCAACCTTACTCGGCTAAGTTAAATTCGATACTGGAGGAAATAGCCAACGAAAAAGGGATCACCCTTCGAAAAGGAGTGTATGTGGCTGTGGCCGGTCCCAACCTCGAAACGCGGGCTGAATACCGCTTTTTAAGGGGCATTGGTGCCGATGTGGTAGGGATGTCGACCGTTCCTGAGGTGATCGTTGCCAATCATGCTTCATTACCTGTGGCAGCCATATCGGTGATGACCGATGAGTGTGACCCGGATAACCTGCAGGTTGCCGATATCAAAGATATTCTGCATACTGCTGCTGAAGCCGAAAAAGACCTGATCAGGTTAACCCGTTCGTTAATTGATCGGCTGGATTGATCATGAAATTTGGCCATTCTGATTTGCCGATTGAACCAACCTGACCCATCCCGGGTTTTTTTATCAGTTACCCGCTAACAAAATAGGATGAAAATATTGCTGGTTGAGGATGATGCAGAGTTAGGAAAAACGCTTTCCGGTTTCATGGAGAATGTGAACAGCACCTGTGAACATGTTCAATCAATCTCAGATGCATTGATGAAGGTTGATTTGTATGAATACGACATTGCCCTGATTGATCGGGTTCTTCCGGATGGCGACGGATTGGAGGTAATAAAGGAACTAAAAAACAAAGGTGCCAAAACCGGCATCATCATCATTTCGGCTATGAAAGATACAGAGGATAAAGTTACCGGTCTCAATACCGGCGCCGATGATTACCTTCCTAAACCATTTCATTTTTCCGAATTAAATGCCAGAATTTTTTCCTTGTTCAGAAGATTACATTTTGACGGAAACAAATCATTTCATTTTAAAGAGATTTCAATTTATCCCGAGAAGTTTGAATGCAGTATCAACGGAAGGGATCTCAAACTGACCCGCAAGGAATATGACTTGCTTCTGTTTTTACTTTCCAATAAAAACAGGGTGCTTAATAAAGAGCTTATTGCAACTCATATATGGGGCGATAATTACGATCTGGTGGATTCATTCGACTTTGTTTACAACCATGTAAAGAATTTGCGAAAAAAAATTAAAGAAAGAGGGGGGAGTGATTACATTAAAACAATTTATGGCATTGGATATAAATTTGAATCAAATTGAATCTTCTGAACAGAACCATATTGTATTACGTGGTATTTTCCATCATGGTGTTTGCACTAGGTGGTTACCTGATACATCGGCTGGCAAGTGTTATCCTGGTCAGACAGATGTCTCAAAGCCTCATGTTTGAAGAGCAACTCATCGAAGATAAGTTGTTGTCTTTTGGTGAAATCCCAAAATTCAATACAACACCCGGTCATATTGTGGATATACAATATCACGAAAATCCCTTGCGACAGAATCAGGTTGTCGGGGATACCGTTATCAATAACCCGTTTACACAAAGAGATGAAGACTACCTGTATTTGAAAGAAACCGGCAGTATCTCGGATAGTACAGGATTTTACAGGGGCTATACAATAATCATTTCGCGATCTTTTGAAGATACAAATACATTCCTCGCCCGGCTGATCATGATTATCTGGCTTGTATTTATATTACTTATAATCGTGCTGGGTCTTTTTAATTTTTGGATATCCCGACGTGTCTGGAAACCTTTTTATGGAATATTGGAAAGTCTTTCAGCGTATGATCCGGGAAACCTGCAATATTTGGAGTTGCCGCCTTCTGAAACAGATGAGTTCAATACCCTCAATCAGGCACTCACAGCGATGTCGGAAAAAATCAACCGCAATTTCGGTGAACTCAAGGAACTTGTTGAAGATATTACGCATGAAATCAAAGCGCCGGTAACCATCATCCGTTCAAATTATGAACAGTTACTTCAATCGGATAACCTAACAGAACCAAATTTGAAACATTTAAAATCGATCAACGATGCTGCAGCAAGGCTTTCGCGTCTTAACAATACACTCAACCTGATCAGTCATAAAAATACCCGGATATCTTCACGGGGTGAGGTTGATCTTATTTCAGTAGTGCATAGCTTTCTGCTTAATTTCGACGATGTTATTCAAAGTATGGGTCTCAGGGTTTCCGAACAAATTGTTGAAAAACCAACAGTGCCTCTAACAGATGATTTGGCCGATATTCTTGTTTCAAACATGCTTGGCAATGCAATTAAACATAATGTGCAGGGAGGATCAATTCACATCAGGTTAACAGCAAAAGAATTTACAGTTGTCAATACCGGAAAAGTTCTTGATCGTCATCCTGATCAGATGTTTAGAAGACATGAAAAATCGGAGACAAAAGAAAAATCTCCCGGTCTCGGCCTTTCAATCATCAAAAAAATAGTTGAAATACATCAAATGAAAATTCAATATTCAACGGATCGAAACATGCACACCCTTACCTTATACTTTTAACTATTATTTAGATTTAAATTTTTTAATTGGCTGTTTCTACAGAATCTCTACAGATTTGACCGCTACCTTTGTTTTACAATTTACACGATAAATTTAAACAATATAAAAATGAATAGTATGAAAACAATAATTGGAATTATAGCATTATTTTTTGCAGTATCAGTAACTGCTTATGCACAAGACAAAGCTGAAATTAAAGTCTCAGAATTACCTGAAGCTATCACAACCAATCTATCGGATCAACATGCAGGTTGGGAAGCTGTAAAGGCTTATAAGCAGAGTGCAATGAATGGGACTACCTATGAGGTAATCGTAAAAAATGATGATCAGAAAATGCGGTTTACCTATGATGAAAGAGGCAGGTTACTCAACAAAGAACCTTTTAACAAGGATAAAGATTACAAAAAATCAGATGACATGCACAAAAAACCCCAAAAGGATCAGGTTAGAGTTCAGTAAGTAAGGAAGAACATTGATAAAAAAACCTCAATATTCTCTTACAACAAAAGGAATCGAACACTTCGATTCCTTTTTTTTTGTTTTGTTAACAGAATTTTCCGGTGGACTTACACAATAAATTCCAGTAAGTTTGCATATGTAAATGATCATTTTTCAGGTAAGCCCTATTGAATACTCGGAACATACATAAAGTTATTATCTGCCATTTCACTTTCTGGGTGATTTTTTTGTTTACAACCACTTCGCCTGTTGCTGCGCAAACCTACCAGTTTGGTGACTATGTGCAATTTGGAAAAGCAGAGTTAACCAAAGAAAACTACAAAAAAGCGATCGGTTATCTTAACAATGCGATCAGTCACCGCCCGGCTTCCTACGAAGGGTATTATTTACGAGGAATTGCGAAGTTTCACCTTGACGATTTTTTGGGAGCTGAAAGAGATTTTACAGAAGCAACCAAATACGATCCGTATAATTCAGAAATTTATCATTACCGCGCCATTGTCAGAAGCCGGCAATACAATTTCGGTGGTGCTTTGGCCGACTATAACACTGCCATACGGTTAAATCCGAAAAATCCGTTGTTTTATATCAATCGTGCCCGGGCATTCCTTTTTTTGCAGGATTACGATTCAGCCATCATCAATCTCAACAAAACGCTGGAACACAAATACAAAAACGAGGAAGTGTTCGTCCTGCGGGGAATGGCTTATGCCGGAAAGGAGGAGTTCGACAAAGCACTGGAAGATCTGAACCTGGCCATTCGGAAAAATCCTGATCACATCAATAGTTATATTCAGCGGGGTGGCGTGCTGATGCAGCTCAATCGACCTGATTCGGCCATTCTTGATTTTAACCTGGCACTCCAAAAAGATCCGGGCGATAGTTATGCGCTTTTCAACAGGGCATTGGCCCGAATGGATATTTCCGATACAGCAGGAGCTTTTTCAGATTTGAATGCTGTGATTGAAATTTCACCTTATAACTCGTATGCGTATTATAACCGGGCTATATTAAAACTGGGAACGGGTGACGAACAGGGAACGATTGAAGATCTGGACAAAGTAATTGCACTCAACCCCGATAACATTGCAGTTTACCTTTATCGCGGTCGGATAAAAAGGTCGATGGGCAACCTCAAAGGCGCCATTGCAGATTTTAATAAAGCCATTGAGATTTATCCCGAATTTGCCGATGCTTATTACGAACGATCACAAACCAAAAAAATGCAGCAGGATTACCGGGGAGCTGAACAGGATTATGAATATGCATTTCTGATCAATGAGTTCAATTTTGCCCGTAAAGACAGTGTGAAGCTGGAGGAAGAGATGTACCTCCGTCGCTTGCTGGCTTTCAGCGGTGAATTCAAAGACAAGAAAAATGCACTGAAAGACATGGATGATCAACAAACAGATGTGAGCTTGCAACCGATTTTTACTTCCATTTTATTTGCAAAGGATATTTCTGCTGTGAAGTTGTACGATACTTACGGAAAGAAAAACTATACAACGGATGTGATCACGGTTACCAATAAATTAGGTGTATCCGGCATTGCACAAGCTAATACAGAGCTCGCTGATTCTGAATCCGGACAACCCTCCGATGATAAATATTATTTACGCAAAGCAGGTCTTTATGCCGATGTGCAAAACTATAGCAACGCCCTTGAAAATTTTGATAAAGCAATTCATGTGAACCCCAACCTGATCATGGCCTATTTTGGCAGGGCCAACACACGCTTTAAACTGATCGAACTGCTGAATTCGGAGTTTGATGAGCAATACCTGTATGATAAAAACGAACCTTTCGATCAGTATGATCCGTATTCAAAAACTTCGGGATATCATACCTATGGAGAGGTTTTGAAGGACTACAACGAAGTGATTGAACTCGATCCTGAATTCCCTTATGCATGGTATAACCGCGGTTTTGTAAAAAGTTTGATGGGTGATTATTGGGGAGCTATCAGCGATTTTTCGAAAGCGATCGAACTCGACCCTGAATTGGCTGAAGCGTATTATAACAAAGGTCTTTTGCTGATATTTCAACAGGTGAAAACAGTTGGATGTGGAGAGCTGAGTCGTGCAGGGGAACTGGGCGTGGAAGAGGCCTACAGGGTGATGAAGCGGTTTTGTTCGAAGTAGGAGGGAGGTGATTTCTCAATATGCCTCAGCACCATCCGAAAATCAAATGGTGCAAAAGCAGATTAACTTTTCGGTCAATCTAATCGATGGGTACCCAAATCTCAGTCTTTAGGTTTTCGGGAGCTGTATCCTCCGGGCTGTTCAGGTAAAGTTCAAAACTCGGTTCTTCCCTGAGTTGGCTGTTGTTTCCAGGTAGCCATTCACCAAAAATATAATCATAACTGGCCTGGAAATTTTCGTATGATCCTTCATGAAGGAAAACAACATACTTACCCCCGGCAATTTCTTTTACACCCATTTCACCCTCTGCAGTAGCTTCTTTGTCAATCGTTAAACAAGCTTCATAGCGAAGTTTGCTGCTGTCGGTGATATGTGGATCGTCAAAGCTGATCCCGATGAATTCTGTTTTTGGTCCGAACAATCCTTTTTGTCCGGCAAACCCGCAAACCTTTTTCCAGGCATCTGCGGTTCCCTTGCCGTCGTAAGGACCGGTAGAAGCTACATAGATCACTTTGCGGGGAATCACTTCCCTGACTTCATGTTTCATTTCTGTTTTTTTCATTTTGTTTGTTTTTGAAGTTTTTAAATAATCCCTGGCTTTATCATAATTATCGCGGAAGGCTGAAGGGTTTACACCAAACCGCTTTTTAAAAGCTTTGTTAAAGGATGATGGCATCTCATACCCGACCTTGTATGCCACATCGGTGATCGACATATCTGTGTGAAGAATAAAACCTGCCGCCACTTCCATTTTGGTTCTGATGATATAGGAGATCAGCGATTCGTTGAGGTACGCCGACATGATCCGGTGAAAATGGTAGGGACTGAATGCCGCAACTGCTGCAAGACGATCCACATCCAGTTTTTCAGATAAATGGGTGTGAATGAAGTGGATCACTTTGTTTATACGTTCGTTGTAATCCTTATTTGTGATGGTGCGGGATGCCATGGTTTGTAATTTTACCGGCAAAACTACGTTAAACATCCACATCGAAATTTTTCCAATCTTGCTAATATGAAAATTGAAAATTCTGATACATGCCATCACAACGATCCCGTTGAACCCGATCTTCCAAAAACACCTGACAACCCAAATATTCCTTCACAACCGGCAAAGCCAGAAGTGCCTGAGCCACCGTCTAAACCCAGCGTCCCGGATAATCCCGGCAAACCCGAATTTCCTGACTCACCTGATAAACCAGAAATCGAACCTGAAATTCAATGATTTTTATCTGAAATTTAAAATTGGTTCCAAAGTTGCGTAAATGGTTCAATATCGTACTTTTGTGACCCCATGGGACTGAACATTCAAACATATAATTCCCGGCTTGTTTTTAAGCTGACGCTGATCGTTTTTTTCAGTTTTATGTATACTTTGTTTGTTTCAGCCCAAAAACCGGCAAAGATCAAATTGCTGCGTGCCGATGATCTCAGGTACGATAAAAAACTTGGAAACAAGGTGCAGCGGTTAATCGGCGACGTGATGTTGCAACACGACAGCACGATTCTTTATGCCGACAGCGCCTATCTGTACGAGTTGACCAATAGTTTTAAAGGTTTTGGGAATGTGCGGATCAAAGCATCGGATACCCTCAATATTTACAGCGATCTGCTGGATTATAACGGCAATACAAAAATTGCAGAACTCGAATACAACGTGAGACTTGAAGACCCGCGCGCCACGCTTTATACCGATCACCTGTGGTACGACAGAAATAGCAAAATCGCTTACTACCTGACAGGTGGCCGCATTGTCGACAGTGCCAATGTGCTCACAAGCAAACGTGGATATTATTACACCGATTCAAGCAAAGCATACTTCCGCTACGATGTTGAACTGGAGAACGAAAAGTATGTGATGAATACCGACACGATGTTGTATTACACCGATACGGAAATCAGTTATTTTCTCGGCCCTACTTACATAACCAGCGATGAAAACCTGAT
>JAGQVF010000003.1:14544-69924 GCA_020438135.1 Bacteroidales bacterium
TACATCCTAACCGAAGAACAGAGGCTTGAAGGCGATAGTTTGTTTTACGATCGAAATATAAACCTGGGTAAGGCATTCGAGAATGTCCGGCTGATCGATACGGTGCAAAATATGCTCATCACCGGAGAGGTAGGGGAGTTCTACAAAAATGATGGTTTTGCTTACGTAACCGATAGCGCCACAGCCGTGATGATCGAAAAGGAGGATTCATTGTTTATGCACGCCGACACCTTATGGATCCGTTTCGACGATGATGATAAGATCGAGTTTATGTTTGCCTATCACAAAACCAAATTTTTCAGAAAAGATATGCAGGGAATGTGTGATTCGCTGGTTTATAAATTTAATGATTCAACTATTTATCTCTATAAACAACCTTTTCTGTGGTCGGATGAAAGTCAGTTATCTGCTGATTCGATCCGTATTACCCTGAAAGATAACAACATTGATACGCTTTCACTTATTAACTCGGCATTTATTATTTCGATGGATGATACCATTAGCCGGAATACTTTTAACCAGATCAAAGGCAAATCGATGGTGGGCCATTTTAAGGACAATAAAATGGTGAAAGTTAATATTTTCGGCAATGCCGAGTCTGTGTTTTATGTGAGGGAAGAAAAAGGACCTTTGATCGGGGTGAATACCACCACCTCCAGCGATATGAACATTTATCTTGAAAACAACGAAGTGAAGGTTATATCTCCCATTCGCAGCGTTGAAGCCAATATGTATCCAGTTTCCGAACTCCCTGAAGAAAAGAGACGACTGAAGAACTTTACATGGAATGAAGATCGGCGTCCGCGCAAAAAAACAGATATCTATATCTGGTAATCAAATTAAGCCGGCACATCTTAACCTCAGTTTATTTACCTATTTCCAAATCCAGGTTGTGTTAATATTTTAAACATCTGTTTATAATTTAAACAATTCCTTGTGTTGTACACTATATCTGATGTTCAGAGCAAACATTCTATAGGACTGTTTATATTTTAAACACTTTCCTACGTTTTATTTCAGTGGTTTTTTTTGTAAGTGTCTAAAAAACAAATAGTTGTTCAGTTGGTATCAATGTTGAATAATACAATACCCGTTACGAAAAAGCTAACGTAAGTCATTTATAAACAGTTAATTAAAAAGTATTATGAAAACAGCAATGTCAACCCTGGTAAGTGTGATGATCGCGATTGCAGGAATTATTTTGCTTCAAACGCCATCATTTGCGCAGAATGATGCCACAGTAAAAGTGATTTGTTCAGCAGAGACGGCTGATCTGGCAAATTCTCTTGCAGGCATTTACAAACAATCAAATTCAGATGTACAACTTAAAGTTGCTCAGGTAGCTTCCGGTGAAATTGATAAAAATGTACCGGATAATCAATGTATTGCCCTCTTGCACGAAAATCCTGTTTCGGAGAAAATGCCTAAAGGATTTAAAAACATTGTAATAGGCCGTAATATTTATGTTTGGGTGATCAATTCAGAAAGCAAGTATGTTGAAATGATCTGTGAAAAGGGGGTTCTTTTGGATGACCTGATGGCTTCAATGAAAACCGGGCAAATCTCTTACCCGCAGGTAAATGATGTTTCCGAAAATTCAAAAGTGTTTGTTTCGAAAACGGCTACATCTGAAGCTATTTTTTCACCTATGTTTAAATCATCCGAATTAATCAGTAATGATCAGATTGAAATTGCAGATCGCATAACTGATGCGGTTCAGCAAAATCCTGATGCCATCGGGTTTTGCCGTTTAAATGAAGTGATTGATCCACAATCCGGAGAACTGGCACAAGGTATTACATTAATGCCGATTGATAAAAATAAAAATGGCAATCTGGATGATTTTGAAAACATTTATCAATCAATTGATGATTTTACCCGGGGCGTATGGATGGGTAAATATCCAGGTGCGCTGGTTAGCGAACTATATGCTGTTGTGCCGGGCCAACCCTCCGCGGCCACCAGAGATTTTACCAGTTGGTTGATAACCTCCGGTCAGCAGATCGTGGCATCGATGGGTTATAACGAGCTTGTGTTCGGAGAAAAACAATTCAGGCTTGCCGCGTTAAATGACCTGAATGCAACAGAAAAGCAGTCAGGTAATTCCTTTGCCACGATCAGAGCCATATTCATTGTAATTTCTGTACTGATCATTTTGGCCATTATCGTTGGTTTGATCTGGGGTTCGGCAAGCCGTCGTAAAGAAATTTCCCTGGCAGGTAAAACTCATCCCGGAGTTCCTCTTTCGGGCAATAGCTTCGATCTGCCTAAAGGTCTTTATTTCGACAGCTCACATACCTGGATCTACATGCAAAAAGACGGTCGTGTGAAAGTGGGAATTGATGACTTCATCTCTCATGTAACGGGGCCTTTTACCAAAATCGATATGCGTGAACCGGGTGATAAAATTAAGAAGAATGAAAAAGTTCTGTCGCTCTTTCAAAATGGTAAACAACTTGATATTTATGCCCCTGTATCAGGCAGGATCGTAAATATCAACGAGGATCTTGTTACGGATCCATCGCTGGTAAATGATTCGGTTTATGAAAATGGATGGATTTACGAAATAGAACCATCGAATTGGATGCGGGAAATTCAGTTTTTTAGAATGGCAGAAAATTATCGCGATTGGCTGAAATACGAATTGCACCGCTTCAAGGATTTTCTGGCAGCACATGTTTATAAACAGGGATCTCTTGTTTTCCAGGATGGCGGTGAGATCTCCGATCAGGTGATGCGAAATCTCGACCCAAAAATATGGGAAGATTTTCAGAAAAAGTTTATGGATACATCAGGTTTAAAATGAGGTTGTTAACCGATCTCTGACAAAAATGTAGAAGTTATGAATTTAGATCGACGAAATTTTTTCAGGGTGCTGGGCCTCACAGGGGCTACCCTGACGATTGGAACTGATTTGAAAGCAAATCAGGAACAAGACGAAAATCACGAACCGGTAGAGTTTTATGGAATTCTGTATGACAGCACTATGTGCGTTGGTTGCCAAACCTGCGAGTTTATTTGTGCAGAAACTCATGAACTCCCTGAACCAACCGATATTCCGCGTATCGGAGAAGTAAGAAAAACAGATGAAACATGCCGAACGGTTGTCAATGCATTTGATTCCCCGATTGGAGAAGTGGATATTAAAACACAGTGCATGCATTGTAATGAGCCGGCCTGTGTTTCTGCTTGTTTAACGCAGGCCATGTACAAAACGAAAGAAGGACCCGTAATCTGGCGAGGAGACAAATGTATGGGATGCCGCTATTGTATGGTCTCCTGTCCGTTTGATGTTCCGAAATTCGAATATCACAGCCCGAATCCGAAAATTACAAAATGCGATATGTGTTACGATCGTCTGCAGGAAGGGCAATTACCGGCCTGTGTTGAGAACTGTCCTGCCGAAGCGCTGATGTTCGGTAAAAGAAGTGACCTTATCAAAGAAGCACGCAAAAGGATAGTCGAAAACCCTGATACCTATTACGATCACATATTCGGTGAAAAAGAAGCGGGTGGAACCGGGTTTATGTATCTGGCACCGGTATCGTTCGACAAACTTGGTTTCAAAACCAACCTTCAAAATAAATCTTATCCCGAACTGTCGAAAGGATTTTTGTACAGTGTTCCCTCTATATTTGTCCTGTGGCCTGCTATGCTGCTGGGATTACATGAAGCAACAAAGAATAAACAAATCAAAAACGAAGAAGAAAATGAATAATACAGCCACAATTTCTTTGCAGGAAGAACAAAAGACAAAAAATACCTGGAAATTCCTTTTAAGTGAACTCAAGCCCAAAGGTAAATTCTTTACACCTTTCAACATCATTTCACTTCCGATCATGCTGCTGGGAGCTGTTTTGATTGTAATCCGTTTCTGGAAAGGGATCGGATCGGTTACTAACCTCACACAGGATGTTCCCTGGGGGCTTTGGATCGGATTTGATGTGGTAACCGGAGTAGCTTTTGCCGGTGGTGCTTATGTGATCACTTTTATGGTTTACATTCTCAATATGCGTAAATATCATTCCATTGTAAGGGTTACAGTGCTTAACGGTTTCCTTGCTTATGTATTTTATGCAGGCGCCTTGCTGCTCGATCTGGGACGCCCCTGGAACGTGATCAACCCGATCATCGGGAATAGCTTCGGGACAAGTTCAGTATTGTTCCTGGTGGCCTGGCATTTCCTGTTATATATGATTGCACAATTGATTGAGTTTTCGCCGGCCATTGCTGAATGGCTTGGTGCCAAACGAGCCAGGAAAATACTGTCGGGAATGACCCTCGGTGCCGTAATTTTCGGGATCACCTTGTCGACGCTTCATCAATCGGGTTTGGGAGCTCTGTACCTGATGGCCAAAGAGAAAATCCATCCGCTTTGGTATTCTGAATTTATCCCGATCCTGTTTTTTGTCTCCAGTATTTTTGCCGGTTTATCGATGGTGATTTTCGAAGGTTCGATCAGTCACAAGGTTTTTTCAGATCAGATCAGTGAAAAAAACCATAAATCCCATAACAAGATCATACATGGTTTGGCAAGGATTTGTGCCGGTGCTATGTTTGCCTACCTGTTTCTGCATATTGTCAATTTTGTGCACGGACAACACTGGAACCTGATCAATTCTCCGATGGGATATTGGTACCTTACAGAGATGCTGGGTTTTGTGGTACTACCACTTGTTTTATATGTATACAGTTATCGAAAAATGAACATCCTGCTGATTAAAATTGCCTCAGTCATTACCATGCTTGGAATTATTATAAACCGATTGAACATCACGGTTATCGGGTTTAAATGGGATGCCGCTTCACACTATTATCCTTCTTGGATGGAGATTGTGGTTACCCTCGCGGTTATTTTTACAGAAATATGGATATTCCGGTGGATCATTAATCGTATGCCCGTGCTCCGTGAATCACCTGCATGGGCCAAATCACAAAGTAGTTAACCTTAAAAAATTACAACAATGGAAGGATTTACATATCATAATATATTTGAAACCAAAGGGATAGAATATATCGTTATCATTGGTTTCCTGATACTGATCATACCTTTCTGGTTTATCATCAACAAAAAGAACCCAGTTGTTAAGCGTATTCAAAATACCATTTCTTCTATTTCGGCTCGCTTACTCCGAATCCCTGCCGGATTACTATTTGGCAAAAACCATATGTGGGCATTTATGGGTAGCGATGGAAAAGCAAAAATAGGGGTTGATGATTTTCTGGTACAGGTGGTCGGTGAGTTCGATATTGTTCCACTCAAGTCAATTGGTGAACATGTTAAAGCCGGTGAAAAGCTGGCAATAGTGAAACGGAAAGGCAAACAGCTAAACCTCACTTCCCCTGTTTCGGGCGAAATTTTAGATGTAAATGCCTCGGTTTTTGAATCTTCAGAAATGATAAGCGACGATCCGTTTAAGACAGGTTGGTTATTCAGTGTTAAACCCAACAACTGGAAGATAGAGATGAACAGAGGAATGATAGGTGATGAAGCCGTTTCATGGTTCGGTCAGGAGGTTGATCGATTCAAGGATTTTTTGGCAGTTTCACTCAAAAAAAATACACCTGACGCATCGCTTGTCGCTTTGCAGGAAGGTGGTGAAATCAGGAGTAAAGTGCTGGCTGAACTTGATAATGATATTTGGAGAGATTTTGAAAATGAGTTTCTGCAATAATCAATATTGCCAGGACACCTGCCTGTTTTGTAGAAATTTTAAGCATTCAGTAGCTGTAAATATGGAAACGTTCTAAATTAAACAGTTTGTTTAAAAAATATGCTGAAAAGTTTTACATATTGAATTAATTTTTATATTTTGCAGGCAGGTGTTTAAATTTTTTCAGAGAGGTTTATACAAAAACAAGAGTTAAAATGGCTTTTCTTGCAGAAAAAACACTTCAAAAATTTCGTATCAGGTTATTGTACGAAAAATATCTCAGGTTTCATTCATCGCTTTACGGTAGGGTTATCTACATCATCATCCTGCTTTCGCTGATCCTGTTTTTTTCGTTCGGGATCATTTTCAGATCGGTGTATGAGGATTATCTGAATACTGTAATTCGTCAGTGCGGAAACAATGTTGTATCCATTGTTGAAGGGGCCCTGTATCATTCCATGCTGAAGAATGATAAAGGCGCCCTGCAGAGTACGTTGGATGTAATCCATACCCTGCCCGGCGTAGATGATGTTAATATGTACAATAAGGATGATGAACTTGTATATTCCTCCTATGCAGAAAATGAGGATCACAGTGATCCCAATTGTTTAAATTGTCATGCCGGGATAAGATCCATGTTCGGTGGTGCAGGCACGTCGTATAAGATTATCGACGAAATGACTGCCTGTAGTATGACTGCGAGTGGTAACGGACACAGGCAATTGATGATCCGAGCACCAATCTACAATCAGCGATCATGTTATGTAAGCGCCTGCCATGCACATAACCAATCCGAAACAGAATTGGGTTCATTAATTGTTAAGGTTCCCCTCCAAAATATCGACAGGGCTGTTCAGGAGTCTTCCAGGAATTATTTTATACTGGCGGCCATCACCACTATTCTTTTGGGTGCCTTTTTGATCGTTTTTACCCAAACCAATATTAAAAACCCTTTAAAGGAAATTTTAGGTGCCAGTGAGGCTGTAGCCCGGGGAGATAAAAGCACAAGATTGGATATAAAACGCGGTCAGCCTGAAGATCTGAAGACCGTTTCCAAAGCTTTTAACAATATGTTAGACAACCTTGACAAGGCCAATAAAGAACTCGAAAACTGGTCGCACCAACTTGAATACAAAGTTCAGAAAAAGTCGGAAGAGCTTTCAGAAATGCAAAACGAACTGATACATGTGGAACGCATCGCTTCCATTGGAAAACTATCTTCATCGGTGGCACATGAAATCAATAATCCGCTATCGGGTGTGTTAACCTATACCAAACTGGTCCAGAAACAGCTAAATAAAATGAACCTCAGCGAAACCGAACCGATTATAAAATATTTAAAGATCATCGAAACAGAAACCAAAAGATGTGGTGACATCGTAAGGGGCTTGCTTGATTTTTCACGAAAGGACCGTAAAAATTTTGAGGCCAGGTCCATTCACCGGATTCTCAAGGATACATATAACCTAATGGCTCACCAAATGAAAATCGCAGATATTTATTTTTATACCGATTTCCAGGCTAAAGAAGATGAAGTTGTTTGCAGCGAAAACCAGATTAAACAGGCCTGTGTTGCTATTTTGGTGAATGCTCTCGAAGCGGTATCTGAACATGGTGAGGTGCTCATCAAAACTACAAATCCCGATGAAAGTCACATCCGGATTGATATTTCGGACAATGGAGTCGGAATTGCACAACAGGACCTGGCCCATATATTTGAACCCTTTTTCTCTGCCAAACACAAAACAAGTGGAATCGGACTTGGGTTAGCTATTGTGCATGGTATTGTTGAGAATCATAAAGGTAAAATAGATATAAAAAGTGCACCGGGTGAAGGAACCACCCTGTCGATCAATCTTTCATTATCAAAAATCACAGCAATAGAAAACCATGAAGAAGAACATTTCGCTATTAATAGTTGATGACGAAGAATCGGTTCGTGATTCGTTGCAAAACTGGTTTATCGAAGACGGGTACGTGGTTGATTGTGCTGAAAATGCCAAGACTGCCCTGTCTATGCTCGAACGAAGGGAATACGATATCATCCTTGCTGATATTAAAATGCCCGGTATGGATGGAATGGAGATGCACCGCCGCATTAAATCCCTTAACCAAAGTTCAATCGTAATTATCATGACTGCCTTCGCTTCTGTTGAAACCGCTGTGCAGGCTTTAAAAGACGGTGCTTATGATTACATTACGAAACCTTTTGACCCCGATGATCTTTCCCATCTGATCAGAAATGCATCCCGGCAAATCACTTTGAGTGCTGAAAATGAAGCGTTGAAAAAGAAATTGATCTCATTGGAAAATATTGAGGATATTATTGGGAACAGCGAACCCATGATCAGGGTATTAAAAGAAGTTGAAAGTGTGGCGCAGTCAAATTCATCCGTTATTGTTACAGGCGAAAGTGGCACTGGTAAAGAGCTGATAGCAAGAGCAATTCACTCCAATTCACCCCGAAAGTATTTCCCATTGGTGTCGGTACATTGTGGAGCGCTCACCGAATCATTGCTCGAGAGTGAATTGTTCGGACACGAAAAAGGCGCTTTTACCGGTGCCATGTTCAACAGGAAAGGTCGGTTCGAAATGGCTGATGGTGGAACCATTTTTCTGGATGAAATAGCTACCATTTCCGGGAAAATGCAAATAGAGCTGTTACGGGTCCTCGAAACCAAATCATTTATGAGGGTAGGAGGTAACAAAGAGATCAAATCTGATTTCAGAGTGATCTGTGCTACCAATCGCGACCTGAAATCCCTGGTTGATAACGGAACCTTCAGGGAAGATTTGTATTACCGCCTGAACGTTGTGAACATACATGTACCTCCCCTGCGTGAAAGGGCTGATGATATCCCCATGTTGGTTGATCATTTCATTCAAAAATATTGTACTTCGATGAGTCGAAATATGATCAGTATTGATCAGGCAGCGTTGAAGAAGTTGAGCAGTTATGATTTTCCAGGGAATGTGCGTGAACTTGAAAACATTATCGAAAGGGCGATTGTTGTAGGAAACGGTAAGGAGATAACCGTAAAGGATCTTCCTCTGGCCAGTGAGTCGATCGGTACTTCATATGAAAGTCTTGAAGACCTCGAACGTAAATATATCAATGAAGTGCTTGACCGAAACAACTGGAATATTTCCAGGTCAGCCCGTTCGCTTAAGGTTGACAGGGTTACGCTTTATAATAAGATTAAAAAGTATGGCCTCAGAACTGATAAATAAATCGTTGTTTAACCAGGAATCATATGATTGTGATTTCAATCCCCTGAAATTTCTTTGAGCCTTTTTGATATAACATTGATTTCTTTTGGGCATTTTGATGAAAAATGCATTGAGCAGATCAGCAAAACTGTTCGTCAAGTATATGGATATCCAGTGGTTATGGAAGAAAACTTGCCTGAAATGAATCTTTTTTATAATGGCGAACGCAGGCAGTATGATGCCAATAAAATTCTTGAATATCTTCACGAAAATCATTTGAATGAAAGATTCAGGATCATTGGATTGTTTCGCGTTGATCTCTATATACCTATCCTTACCTACATCTTTGGACAGGCTTATTTTAAAGGCAGGGCAGGAGTAGCTTCTATCTATCGACTGAGAAACGAACAATATGGTATGCCCAAAGACGATGATTTGTTACTGCAACGATTTATCAAGGTTATTATCCACGAACTGGGCCATACATTTGGCCTGGTTCATTGTCATAATCCCGGGTGTGTGATGCGAACGAGCACGTATGTTGAAGATATCGATCAGAAAAGTACCTATTTATGCAATCATTGTAAACCGCAGCTAAAACTATAGTTTCCTTAACGATTATTAGCTGCATTTAATCGGATATTGCAATAGTTATCCTCATTTCAGATTTACTGAAACTGTTTCACACGACTTTCAAACAACAGGCTGAGTCTTAAATCAACGCAGCAATTGCTTCCTGATTTCCTTAAAAACACCTACCTTTGCACCCGCAAAAATTCAGTTTAAATTTAATACATTCGTTCCTATGGTTTTCGATCTTGATATGATAAAAAATGTGTATGCTGTTATGGCTGAACGCATTGAAGCTGCCAGAAAAGTTACAGGCAAACCACTTACCCTTTCAGAAAAAATTCTGTATGCACACCTCGATGAGGGAAAAGCTACCCAAGCCTTCGAACGGGGCAGGTCATATGTAGATTTTCGTCCTGATAGGGTTGCTATGCAGGATGCTACAGCACAAATGGCTTTGCTGCAATTTATGCAAGCGGGTAAAGACAAAGTTGCCGTGCCGTCAACTGTTCATTGTGATCACCTGATACAGGCTAAGGTTGGAGCCGATAAAGATTTGCAAACAGCCATCAGCAACAACAAGGAAGTGTATGACTTTCTTTCTTCTGTGTCGAATAAATACGGGATCGGATTCTGGAAACCGGGAGCCGGGATCATTCACCAGGTCGTGCTCGAAAATTATGCTTTTCCTGGTGGAATGATGATCGGAACCGACAGCCATACAGTTAATGCGGGTGGGCTGGGAATGGTAGCCATTGGCGTAGGAGGTGCAGATGCTGTTGATGTGATGGCTGGCATGCCATGGGAATTGAAATTCCCGAAACTGATCGGCGTAAAACTGACCGGTAAACTCAGTGGTTGGGCTTCAGCAAAAGATGTGATCCTGAAAGTGGCAGGGATCCTTACGGTTAAAGGTGGTACCGGTTGTATTGTTGAATACTTTGGAGAAGGTGCCAACAACATCAGTTGCACTGGTAAAGGAACTATTTGTAATATGGGTGCTGAGATCGGAGCAACAACTTCCATTTTTGGATATGACGAAAAGATGGCTGCATATCTTCGTGGAACTAAAAGAGCGGAAGTTGCCGATGAAGCTGATAAAATAAAACAATACCTGACGGGTGATCCGGAAGTGTATTCCAATCCTGATAAATACTTTGACCAGGTGATTGAAATCAATCTTTCTGAACTTGAACCACATATCAACGGACCGTTTACACCGGATCTGGCACACCCGCTTTCAAAATTTGCCGAAGCAGTAAAGAAAAACGACTGGCCGCAGGAACTGGAAGTTGGACTGATCGGGTCTTGCACAAATTCCTCATATGAAGATATTACCAGAGCTGCATCCGTAGCACAGCAGGCACTTGACAAAAAGCTGAAAGTAAAGGCAGAATTTACTGTTACTCCCGGTTCGGAGCAGGTTCGGTATACGGTTGAAAGGGACGGTTATTTGAATGTTTTTGAAAAAATTGGTGGGGTCGTGCTTGCAAATGCATGCGGACCGTGTATAGGGCAATGGGCGCGACACAATGCTGATAAGGGGCGGAAAAATTCTATCATGACTTCGTTTAACCGAAATTTTGCTAAACGAAATGATGGCAATCCCAATACCCATGGATTCGTTGCTTCTCCTGAAATTACTACTGCATTTGCCATTGCAGGTGATCTCGGGTTTAATCCCATAACTGATTTCCTGACCAACGAAAATGGTGAAAAGGTGAAACTGGAAGAGCCAAAGGGTATCGATTTTCCACCCCAGGGTTTTGATGTTGAAGATAATGGTTACCAGGCCCCCGCTGAAGATGGAAGCCATGTTGAGGTGATCGTTAAACCGGATTCGGAGAGGCTGCAATTATTAACACCTTTTGAACCCTGGAATGGGAAAGACTTCAAAGGTCTTCGTTTACTGATTAAAGCCAAAGGTAAATGTACGACAGACCATATTTCAATGGCAGGCCCGTGGTTGCGTTACCGTGGCCATCTCGATAACATATCCAATAACATGCTGATCGGTGCAGTTAACTATTTTAATGGAGAGACAAATGCCGTTAAAAACCAGATTACGAATAGCTATGAGCCTGTTCCTGATACTGCCCGTGCCTACAAAGCTGAGGGATTTCCGACCATCGTGGTGGGAGATGAAAACTATGGTGAAGGCTCATCGCGTGAACATGCCGCCATGGAGCCACGGCATATGGGTGTTTTGGTGGTGCTTGTTAAATCATTTGCCAGAATCCATGAAACCAACCTGAAAAAACAGGGTATGTTAGCGCTCACTTTTGACGATACGGCTGATTATGAAAAAATTCGTGAGGATGATATTATCGATGTTATCGGTTTAACAGAATTCGCTGAAAATAAGCCGCTGACCATCAGGCTCAGGCATGCAGACGGTACGGTCGATGAATTTCCTGCCAACCATTCATATAATTCGAATCAGATTGAGTGGTTTAAGGCCGGAAGTGCATTAAATTTGATCAAGAAACTGAATGCTTAGCAGTTTGAAAAATTGCCTTCTTTACCTCTAAAAATGCATGTAGGTTTTGTTTTCTGAATCTTTCCCGGTTTTAAAGTGAAATCGCGATGTATCTCGTGTTGCTTAAGATACTAATTCCTGCGTTGCTTACTATATTTGGGTCGTATCAGTAGTAAACTGACCTGATAGTGTCTCGGTGAGGGCTTTTTGTCCGCCTGATATTTCATGAAAACCGAACTTCTGCTTTGTTTTACATAAATGGTCAACCAAGTTACGCTGATTTTGTTAGTTAGAATATGTTCAGCCTCAGTTTTTAAATTGGTTTATCATAGCAAAATAATGAGTACATTATAAATGGAAATGTCAATAAAATCATTAAAAACGAGGCCGGCCATCACGGTTCGTCTGATCGGAAAAAGAAAGGCGATCAGGCTCATTGGCCATTGGGTGAAAATGCTTACCCTTTAATGAAAAACCTTATGGAACGATCATACATGGAGCAGGAAATAATTAGTGATGAACTTTACAAATCCTTATTTGATCAGTTAGTTAGCGGATTTTTTATTATCCGTTTCGTAATAGATGGTAATAATGAAACCGATGCCATTATCCTGAAAGCTAATCAGGCCTACTGCAATCAGGTGGGCATGAAAAAAGATGAACTGGAAGGAAGGATGTATAAAAAAGTGTTTAAGAAACACAGAAACGATTTATTTGAGCAGTTTGTAAAAGTAGAAAAATCCGGTAAGCCTTTTATTGCAAAGGAATACAGCAGGCAGATTGATAAAATGATAAAGCTGTCGGTGTATCGTTTTGGATCAGGTATGGTTGCAGTGATCACCGACGATATTTCGCAACAGGAAAAGGCAGAAAGTGCACTAATGCAAAATGAAAAAAGATTCAGGAATCTTTACAACCATATGATTGCAGGTGTTACGATCAACAGGATTATCAGACATACTCCGTCGGAAACAACTGCAATTGTGAGAGATGTAAATCCTGCGTTTGAAAAAATTATGGCAAAAAGTGCCTCAGAAATAATTCAAAATGAACTGTCGGTGGTTTACCCGGTTTGTGATTCAAAGCTGGTAAAGCAAATGATCAGGTCGACAAGCAGAGGAGAGAATTACGAAACAGAAGTTTATGCAAAAGATGATGATAAATATTTCCAGCTTACAGCTTTTCCTTTAGATAAAAATCATTTTGTGATGACCACCCAGGATATTTCTTTCGTAAGGAAGGAGTCACTTGCCAGCCGTCACTTAGCCAGTATCGTTGAGTCTTCTGAGGATGCTATTTACAGTGTGTCTCTCAACGGTACAATTGAAACCTGGAATAATGCCAGCGAACGTTTTTACGGATACAAGGAAAAGGAAATTGTTGGAAAAGACGTTTCCATTTTGTCTCATGATTTCAACCATGATAAGCACATGGCTTTGATAGGTGAGGTGATGAAAGGTAAAAAACTTACAAATCTTGAGTTGATTCAACTAACGAAGAAAGGGAAAAAGGTTCCGGTTTATTTATCAAAATCACCTATTTATGATGAAAGGGGCAAAATTACAGGCGTTTCGGATATCGTTAAAGATATCTCAGGAATAAAAAAACGGGAAATGGAATTGATCAGGGCAAGGGATAAAAGTGAAAAAGCTGCTCAGCTTAAAACAGCATTTTTGCAAAATGTTTCACATGAGATTCGCACCCCAATGAACTCTATACTTGGTTTTGCCGATATTCTGAAAAACCGGATAAACGATGAACAACATTTGAAATATTTGCAAACAATCGAACAGAGTGGTAAATTGCTCATCGATCTCATCGACGATATTCTGGATATTTCCAGAATAGATACCGGAGACCTGACTATCGAAAAATCCGTATTTAATTTAAATGATTTATTGGTTGAAATAAAATCGAGATTTGTGGGCATTAAAGACAAGAATGGTAAAGCGTTTATTGAATTTGATCTGATTTTACCAGATTCCAAACAAAAATCTTTTATCAAGACTGACAGGCAGCGTTTGCAGCAAATTCTTGACAATTTGGTAAGTAATGCTTTCAAATATACCATTAAGGGCTCTGTTCAATTCGGATACCGGCAATACAAAGATGAACTGATGTTTTTTGTGAAGGACACAGGTATTGGAATTGAGAAAAAACATCTGGGAAAAATTTTCGAACGATTTATGCGTGTGCAGGAAGAAAATCAGGAGGTTTTCCGGGGAACGGGACTGGGGCTGTCGATCACAAAAGGGTTGGTTGAAAAGCTGGGAGGTAAAATATGGTGTGATTCATGGCTGGGCGAGGGAAGTACTTTTTACTTTACACTACCTTTCGATACCAACGTAAGGCCGGAAACTGACAACAGTACTCAAATTCAAGTTGAGGATAATGTGCCGGATCTTTCGGGAAAAACGATACTGATAGCCGAGGATGATTCATATAGCTTTATGATGATGAAGGTAATGCTGGAACCCACAGGTGCAAAGATTGTTCATGCCGCAGATGGTGAGACTGCTATTCAGATTTATACCAATGAGCCTATACATCTGGCAATGCTTGATATCCGGCTTCCTAAAAAAGATGGGTACGAGATCATAAAATACATTCGCAAAAAAAATAAAAGTTTGCCCGTTATAGCGCAAACTGCCTATGCCCTGCAGGAAGAAAAACAAAAAAGTCTGGATGCGGGTTTTAATGCACATTTAGCTAAACCTGTCACTTCTTCTACACTTTATAGTACGATAAATAAGGTGTTAAAAAATAAGCTAGATTGATTCGGGAATAAGGATATGGTATACCCTTTAGAGGTTTAATTCTTTTTCAACATCGGAAATCTCGGGAAAGATCCTGGCAGCATACTCACGCAATTTTTGGTTAGAAACAACCTTTCTGAACACCGGATCATCTTTGTAAGCTTTCCATCGTCCCATTGTATCCAGCTGAATTTTATTACCCATTCCGTCGAATGAACTGCCTCCACCGTATGAAGTTACTTCATCAAAGCCAGCATCCGTAAAATTAATTTTGAGTTTTGATGCAAGTTCTTTGCGGTAGTTCTCATTTTTTGACCACTGGTTGTAATTGATCAGCACCTTGTTGTTTTTCATGAAGTTAGTTTCACCCAGGTATTCTTTTGCGTATTCGACCCAAACCTCTGCAAACGATTTCACATAACTCCTTGTTTTTAGACCAATCCTTTCGTTTTTAAGCCGGCTTGCCAGCAGGTTGTAGGGGTCGCGCAGGATGAGAATATCTATCTTTTCACCGCTTCCACCAAAATACAAAAGATGCCGTTTTTGAAATCGTTTTACGTCCATCAGCTTCAGGCGATAATCCTCGAGGCTGAATATAAGCAGGTCTTTAGGGATAAAGTCACGGCTGGCTTCTTTTTTCAAATTGTCGAGGTAGTCGTCACCAGCATAAAGCGGATTGCTTTTAATCCTGTGGGCCCTCCAGTAGAAGTCGGGATCACGTGACTCAAAAGCTTCTACAACAGTTCTGAAAGGATTTTCGTTGATAAAGATGTCATTTACCAAAACTACCGTTCCTTTTACCTGCTGCATGATCCAGTTGATGATGGCATGATTTCCGGTCCTTCGAAGGCCCACCACCCTGAATTCCCTTTGATTTACAATATTATTATTTGCCTGACCGGTAGCAAGCAGATAGTAATCCTGAGCGCTATAACGGATTTTTTGATTAAGCCGTTTGGCAAAATAGAGTGGATTTTTTTTAACCAGTTTAAAAATCTCTTTCATTATCTACAGCCTGAATAACGTGCAAAAATAAAATGAATCAGATAAACGAACAGGATTAAAATTTGTTCGGGATAATTTTGCTAAATCAGGTTTTCTGCTTTTTCTTTTTGGCAGCAGGAAAAAGAACGTTGTTGAGAATTAACCGGTATCCGGGAGAGTTGGGATGAAGGTTGAGGTCAGTAGGCGGGTCGCCAACAAAGTGCTGGTAATCCTCCGGATCATGGCCGGCAAAAAATGTCCACATTCCCTTTCCATATTCACCGTGAATGTATCTCGCTTCATCCAGAGATTTATTTTCTCCCATGATAAGCACGTTGGGTTTTACAAATTGTTTGCGGAATGCGGTGGTTTGTCCCATAAAACCTTTGATTACCTGAGTATGATCCTGGCAAAGCATAGTCGGGACCGGATCCCATTTGGCCGAAAATTCAAACAGGGTAAAATAATCACTATCCGGAGAAATCCGCCTTTGGCCCGGATTGATATCTATCGAAGATATTTCATATTCAAAAGGATTGGTGCTGATGGTGAAATCGGTAAAAGCAAAACATTTGGAATAATCGAGTTTTTGCTGAGCATTCGGATCAGCCGGATCTCCATCGAACATCACATCACAAATGTCAACACCTTCTGCAGCCAGCGCCACGTCATAACTGTCGGGTGCCGAGCACATCGAAAACAAATAACCACCTCCTGCGGTAAAGTCACGGATCTGTTTAGCTACCGCGAGTTTGCATTCCGATACTTTATTGAATCCAAGCTTCCTGGCAATGGCTTCATTGGCTTTTACATCCTCCTTGTACCATTCTGCATTTCGATACCTGGCCCAGAACTTACCAAACTGCCCGGTAAAATCTTCATGATGCAGGTGAAGCCAATCGTAAAGGGGAAGCTTCATCTCCATCACCTCTTCATCGTACACTACATCATAGGGAATTTCAGCATATGTGAGAACCAGTGTAACTGCATCGTCCCAGGGTTGTTTGTTTTTTGGTGAATATACTGCAATTTTGGGAGCTTTGTGAAGCTTAACTGCGTCCATATTTACCTGTGGATCACTTATCTCGAGTAAAATAGCCGTCGATTGAGCATCGGCAATAATTTCGTATCCAACACCCCTGATCACACATTCCTGTTCGATCAAATCGTGATATTTGCACATAAAACTTCCTCCCCGGTAATTGAGTAACCAGTCAACTTCTACTTCTTGTTGCAATATCCAATAAGCTATTCCGTAGGCTTTCAGATGGTCGGGCTGGCCCTGGTCCATTGGAATCAACAAATAGGCAGCCCTGATTTGAAAGGACACTGAAAGAACAACTATAAGAAGGAGAATTTTTCTCATTTTTTCAGCAAATTTTTATTTCAAACGCTTTAAAGCACCGGTTATTATTTATTATCCGGTTTGTAAAATTACCAGTAAAATCAAGTGTTAGCTAACTTGTGGGTTAAAAAGGTTGATCGTCTTCCGGCATTTCATTCATGCGCGAAGGCATGGTAATAGAGTTTTCTCCCGGATAATCGTATTCCGATGGTATGTCGCCACTATAACCAAAATCGCTGCTTCCTTCATAATCAGAAAAACGCGCATATTTGTCGGTGAACTGTAATTTTACATCTGCCAGTGCTCCGTTACGGTGTTTTGCAATGATCAGTTCAGCCATTCCACGGGTGCTGTTGCCTTCTTCGTCGGCATCAATTTTATAATACTCAGGACGGTAAATAAAAGTCACCAGGTCGGCATCCTGTTCAATAGCACCTGACTCACGAAGGTCGGAAAGGATTGGACGTTTGCTACCTCCACGGGTCTCTACCGAACGATTTAACTGCGACAGGGTTATCACCGGAACATTCAGCTCTTTTGCGAGCGCTTTGAGCGATCTTGAAATGGTACTGATCTCTTGTTCACGGTTGCCTTTGTTGTCTCCACCGGCTGACATGAGCTGGATGTAGTCGATAATAATCATTTGAATGCCGTACTGCGCTTTGAGTCTTCTGCACTTGGCACGAAGTTCAAAAATTGAAAGCGCAGGTGTATCGTCGATATATAAAGGTGCATCAACCAGTTTGCCAATTTTGGCGTTCAGTTGCTCCCATTCGTAGTTCTCGAGGTTGCCTTTTTTTAGTTTATCTGCTGATAATTGAGTTTCACTTGAAATCAACCTTGTGACTAACTGAATGGAAGACATTTCGAGTGAAAATAGCGCCACCGGAATATTAAAATCGACTGTAATATTCCTTGCCATTGAGAGTACAAAAGCTGTTTTACCCATCCCGGGGCGGGCAGCGAGAATAACAAGATCGGATTTTTGCCATCCGGCTGTGATGCGGTCAACATCCGTGAACCCGGAAGGTATCCCCCGTAGGTTCCCTTCATGGTCGCGGGCAGCTTCAATGTCTTTTATTGCTTCACGTACAAGTGATTGCATACTTTCGTAATCGCGCCGGAAGTTGTTTTCGCTCACCGAAAAGAGGTTACTTTCTGCTTTGTCCAGCAGATCGAAAACATCCGTTGTATCTTCGAAGGCATCTTTGATGATATCCGACGATATCCGGATCAGTTCGCGCTGAATGTATTTTTGGGATAAAATACGTGCATGATATTCGATGTTGGCGGTAGAAGCAACCCGGTTTGTTAATTGTGTGATATAATAGGCTCCTCCGATCAGTTCGAGTTCACCACTCGATTTCAATTCATTGGTTACCGTAAGAATATCTACAGGGTCAGATTTGGCAAAAAGCCTGTGAATGGCAGAATAGATGGTTTGATGTGCTTCTTTATAAAAGATCTCGGGTTTTAATATGTCAATCACTGCTGTCAGGGCATTTTGTTCCAACATCAAAGCACCTAAAACCGCTTCTTCAAGATCAATTGCCTGCGGAGGAATTCGCCCGTGTTCAGAAAAGGCAGTAGTCAGCGGGTTTTTTTGTAACCTCTTTGGTTTATTTGTCTGATTTACTGTTGATTTTGTTGATTTGTTACCATTCTCTTGCATGGGCCAAAAGTAGAATTTAATTGTGCTGTTTTCACATGAACAAAACGGTTTTTTTATCAACAGAAATTTTATTTTTTCTCAGAGGTTATTAACCGGCTGATGTTGAAAAGTTGCCATAATATATAGCCACTGAAAATCAATACTTTTGCAAAAACGAAATCTGCTGATAAAATAGAAACGACATGAAAATTATCTGTATTGGAAGAAATTACGCTGAACATGCCAAAGAATTAGGTAATCCATTACCAAAAAAGCCTGTTTTTTTTATGAAACCCGATACAAGTTTGCAAATTCGGAACCGTCCGTTTTTTTATCCTTCATTCTCGAATGATATCCATTACGAAACTGAACTTGTTGTCAAGATCAATAAGAACGGGCGTCATATCCAGGAGAAATATGCAAACACGTATTACGATAAAATTGCTCTTGGCATTGATTTTACTGCCCGCGACCTGCAACAGCAATGTAAGGAGAAAGGATTGCCCTGGGAGGTTGCAAAGGCTTTTGATTTTTCTGCTCCAATCAGTAAATTCATTTCACTGGATACCCTGCCGGATAAAAACCATATCCATTTTCAACTCGAACTAAATGGGCAAATAGTGCAGAAAAGCAGTTCGGAACATATGATCTTTACATTTGATAAGTTGATCTCTTATGTTTCACAATTTATTACCCTTAAAATGGGCGATATGATCTTCACAGGTACCCCGGAAGGTGTAGGGCCGGTTAAAATTAATGACCGGTTGACCGGTTATCTTGAAGGGGAAAAAATGCTTGATTTTTTAGTGAAGTGATGTTCATTTAAAAATTTAATTTGATTATCCGCTTATCTGCCAGATAATACCTTCCAGGATATTTTTCTCGCAGATTTCGCAGAAAGCGCTGATATATACTGCCTTTCTGCGAAAACCAGTGGGATCAGCGAGAAATTTTGTTTAGTGGTATTATAGCGGATTAGCATTAAATTTAATCACGCAAGTTAGAAAGTTTCATCTGCAACTTTTTATTGACCTCCTGGCAAATATTCGAATATAGGTAAATATGGATAATTGCGGTTAGAAAAATTGCTCTGTTTTTTTATATTTGCTGATTGCTACAAGCGGTTATTGATCATGAAAAACAAAAAATTGTCAATCTTTTTATATCTAGTTTTGACTGCGGTATTTTCTTACTCCCAGGAGTTGAAAGAGCTTTATATTGTAGGACAAGCACAGAAATTAAATGATAGCCAGACGTGGCGAATCGATCAGAATGGGAATTTCTGTGCTGCCATCCAGGTTATTTCTGATTTGGATGGTTTTACATACGATTCGAATGATGGAATTGTTAAAGATGTTGATAATAAACCCGGAAAAGATGTTGTTTATTTAACTTCCACAGAACGGGTTCTTGAAATTTTTAAAGCTGGTTATGAAAGGAAAAAATTGATTTTATCCAGCATTGGTATTGTTTTGCAACCCCAGGATGTATGGCAGATAACCATAACAGGAGATAAGGAAATAGAAAGCTATCCTGTAACGTTCCGGTTCACTCCAAATGATGCTACGTTAACAATTGATAGCATAGAATTAGCCGGATTAACACATATTTTAACAGCTGGTGAACATCACATTGTTATTGAAAAACCAGGCTTTTATCCATTAATTGAAACAATTCAGGTTGACCAGTCGCATGTGTTTTTTGAATGGAAACTGTATGAAATACCAAAAGCTTATTTGCCTTCAGATTCGCTGACCCTTAAAAAGAAAGAAGTCGATCCATTTGTTTTTGAAATGGTATTGGTTGAAGGAGGTTCTTTTTATATGGGTTGTACGAACGAACAGGTAGATTGTAACTCAAATGAGAAACCTGCACATAAGGTCAAGTTGTATGATTATTATATCGGGAAGTATGAAATTACCCAGAGGCAGTGGCAAGCTGTTATGGATGAAAATAAATATTCAGACTGTCTCGACTGTCCGGTTACAAATGTCAGTTGGAGGGATATCAGGATTTTTTTAAAAAAACTTAAAAAGATTACCGGAGTCAGGTACCGACTTCCAACAGAAGCCGAATGGGAATATGCTGCCAGGGGACGAAATATGTTAGCAGAAATCGACACATTGAATTATGTTTATCTGTTTTCAGGAAGTAATACCATTGAAAATGTTGCCTGGTATAGTGAAAATGCTGGCATATCAACCCATCCGGTTGGACAAAAAGAGCCTAATCAACTGGGTATTTATGACATGACAGGGAATGCATGGGAATGGTGCAGTGATTGGTATGATAGTGAGTATTATGAGCGTAGCCCTGTTATTTATCCCAGGGGAGGTCGATCAGGTCAGCATAGAGTGCTGAGGGGAGGTGGTCGCGATAGTAGTGCCTGGATTTGCCGGATTTCTTTTCGTGGGCATGAAATCCCTGAATTCAGAAATGAAAAGACAGGGTTTCGGTTAGCTAAATTTCCTGATTGAATCTGGTTTATTACGAATTAAATACTATGTGATTACCTTGTTAATACAATGCGAAAACCAAAATCCTTGTAAGATTTGTCAGGTGTGCATTTGTTCCGGTTTGATAGTGTACAATACCTCTCCTTACTTAAGTATGATCCACCTCTTAATAATTTATATTCTCCGGTTTCGGGGCCGCCAGGATTTATGTTTGTTCCATAATTATAATAATCTGCCTGATACCAATCACTGCACCATTCCCAAACATTTCCACTTAAATCGAACAACCCAATTTCGTTTGGTTCTTTTTGCCCGACGGGATGCGATTCATTTTTGGCGTTATCATCGTACCAACCGGCTTTATCAATTTCGAATGCACCAGAGTATGTTTGGCTCCGGCTTTTATTGCCCCCCCGCGCAGCATATTCCCATTCAGCTTCCGTTGGTAATCTGAAGTTGTGTCCTGTTTTTTCTTTCAGTTTTGCCAGAAATTCCTGGATTTCGACCCAGGTAACATTATCGACCGGACAATCATTGCATTTGCGATTCTTTGAAGGTTTTTCACCCATTACAACAAACCATTGATTTTGTGTTATCTCATATTTACTCATAAAGTAATCATTAACAGTTATATCACGTACCGGCAATTCATCACTTTCACAAATGCCGGCTTCAGAGGTACAACCCATTTTAAATTTCCCCCCATCAACAAAAACCATATGGATCCCTGCATAGGTAGTGAAGGGTTCCGCCCCTGCCATTTTCAACTCCATTTGGTGTTTTGTGGTGATATCTTTTTTGATAATAATCGTGTCAGTGCGTTCATGATATCCGCTTGCAGTTGCAATAATTTTGTAGGTTCCAACTGAAATTTCTTTTAAATTGAAATTTCCATCAGAACTATAGGATTCTCCAAAATCACCCAAAACCTCAATGTGGGCATTAAAAGGAATAGCAGCAATTTGTAAAAATCCTGTTTCTACCACCGGAAACATATCAAGCGTAATATCATCATAACGTTTAATGATTATTTGTTCTCTTAGCGTATCGGCTTTGGGTTTTACAACTTCAACATTGACTACCTGTGGAGATAGCTGGACTTGTTTAGGATTATGTGTAAGCACGCCATTCAAAAATACGGATGAACCCTCATCGGTGTTTACAGTCAAAAGCCCCATGTTGGCTTCAAGGATAAAATAACGCCTTGCTTCAGGATGTTTTACTTCAAAACTATCGACTGTTATGGGCAGATATCCTTCTTTTCTCAGCTCAAGTGGAAAAATCCCTGTGGGGAAAAATACGGTAAGAGGGGTGTTGCCAAGTTTTACATTATCAAGATATACCGAAGCTCCAACGGGTTGACTTTCGATATTAACTATCGATTCTTCAATGGGCTTCAAATCGAATGTCAAATTTTGATTATCGCTATCGATCACAATTGATTGTTCTATTGTTTCATATCCTTCCCGCATCATTCTTAACCTATGCAGACCCGGACTTAAGAGTATTGTTTCGGAATTGGGCATTTCTATGTCATCAACAATCAGATATGCATCATTTGGCCTTAGGTTGATGTTGACAGGAAGTTTTATGTCATTTTTCGCGGAAACCGTTATTTCCCATACTTCGCCTGGTTTTAAAACAATTCCATAATCAGAAAGAATCATCTTCAAAGGTTTATATCCCTTTTTATGAATTTCCAAAACCCTTTCAGTTGATGTGAGGTGAACAATATCTTTTCCCACACCGTCAATTACATCCTTCACAATTCCATCAAATGAATCGTATTGAAATCCTTCCATATCAGATAGTACCTGGATGGCTGCGCTAACGTAGCCGTTTTGATCAATCCTGCTTGAAAATTCGTTTTCAAGTTTTTTTGGATTTCCAATCAAATCAAGCTGATTAATATATTGGCTGAATGCACAAAAAGTAAAATGGCACAGCAAAATAGCGAAAAAGATAATTTTCTTCATATCAGCAATTGTATTTTGAGTTGGTTAAAGGTTTTAAGCTATGGATCCCGTACCAACCTGAAACCCACATTGAAATCTTTGGCTAATGGGTCTGTTCTAAATCTGGAACTGTTGCGGCAAAAGTATTCGGTATAAAACCACGAACCACCTTTGGCCATTTTAAATTTACTGTTTATGGGATTAGTTTTTTCTTTATACCAATCCTGGCACACCTCCAATATATTTCCGGACATATCAAACAATCCAAGGGCATTGGGGCTTTTTAATCCAACCATGTGGCTTCTGTTATCTGCATTGCCGGAATGCCAGGCAACACTGTCGATGCTATTGCTTCCACTAAACAAAAATGAATTACCGGAATTTCCTGCCCTGGCGGCAAATTCCCATTCAGCTTCTGTGGGTAATCTGAAACTTAGGCTTGTGATTCTGTTGAGCCTTCTGATGAATTCTTTTATTTCAAAGAAAGTAATGTTGTTAACCGGAAGATAATCACTTTGTTTTCCAAATGAAGGATTATTACCCATGATGTATTCCCAAAGTTTCTGTGTTACTTCATATCGACACATGTAAAAATCATCAATACATTCTTCATGGACAGGTTTTTCATCCTCCGGTCCACTTTCATTTCCCATCAAAAAGCATCCTCCTTTCACCAAAATAAAATCATCGATTTGCGGTATTTCATCATTCATTGATACAGATTCTTCGAGTCTGACCATTCTGACTATTTCTTCGTCAGGCTTGATATGTATGTTCTCTGTATGTGTTTTGAATCCTTTGGCTGCGATTTCAATTTTATATATACCGGATACAAGTTTTTCAAATATCCTGGCACCAGAAGCTTCATAAATTTTACAGGAGTCACTGAAAAGCCTGATCCGGGCGTCAAAAGGAACAGCCGATATTCTAAAAGAACCGTAAAGAATATCAGGATAGAATTCGACGGTTACATGTTGGTCTCTTTTAATATTAACAGTTTGGACCTGAGGTTCATGGTTTACAAACTCAACCCTGATGAGATGGTTGCCGGGTTTAACTTTAATTTTTTCTATATTTAAAATAAGATCATCATTAATAAAAACCTTGGCGTTTTGGATGGTTTTTATGGTGATGTATGAAACGACCTCTTCAATATTAAAAGATATTCTGGTCAATGGATCATTTATAATAAATGGTTCTCTTGTAAGTGTATCGTACCCTTCTTTATAGATTTTAAGTTGGTAGCTACCTACAGGGTAAAAAACAGATAAAGGTGTTTTACCCAGAATAGAATCATTAAGTAATACGATGGCATCAGAAGGAGCACTTTCAATTTGTAATACAGCATCAGGTATTTTTTCGAGTATTTCGGTAAAGTAGATATTATTAAAATCAACTTCTATTTCCCTATTGATCGGTTTATAACCCTCTTTTTCAATAGTAAGTAAATGCTTCCCCGGACTTAAATAACCACTGTTTTCAAATGGGAGATTATCCACAAAAATTCCAGCATCTGGAGGTGTAACCTCAATCGAAACAAGTACTTCGTTCCCCTCTTTTTCACCTGTAAGATAAATTTGCCATATCCTCTGTGGTTCAAGTTTTATCCCATATTCCGAGAATACAAGCGACATAGGGTTGTAGCCCTTTTTATAAATTTCCAGAACCCTTTCAGAAGCGGTTAGATATATGAGATCCATTCCAGGCTTCCTTTCAATTTTACCCACCATTCCATCGTTAGAGTCGTATTGAAATCCATCCATATCAGAAATTATCTGCACAGCAGCACAATAATTACCATTGGCGTCATGCCGCAAGACAAGCTTTTCTGTATCGAGCAGTTTTGGCGTACCCTGAATCCTTAGTGCCTTGTAATCCTGGGCCGATGTTAAAACAGATACATTCAATAAAGACATCAGTAAAATCTGATATAGATATTTCATGTAATACGAATTGGTGTTTGACAAAAATATAGAATTCTGGTTTTTATCAAAGAAAAGAGAATATAAATTTTATCAATTTTGAACTTAATGTTCTTTACAGCAAGTAATTTATTTATATTTGGCCACCAAAATGAAAAAAATGATCAGGACCCTACCTTTGTTAGTTTATCTGCTATGTATAGTTTCTTTTGCATTTACGCAGCAATTTAAAAAAGAGGAAATTGTTGGTTCAGGTAAATATTATTACGGAACCGGCATATCCCAGGATGAAAATCAGGCTCGTGAAGAGGCGCTCACTGAAATATGTGAGATGATAGCGGTAAACGTACATAGTAAATTTGAGCTTGCAGTTTCTGAAGAAAATGACGATTATAACGAAAAAGCGACCTCTTTGATTCAAACATATGCAAGCGGTTCTATCAGAGATGTTGAAAGTATATGGTCTCCCTTACCCGATGGAAACATTGAGATATTTTCCTATATCTCGAAAACAGAGGTAAATGCAATATTTGCGGAACGAATTAAACTGGTAAGACGATTGAAGGCAAACGCAGATGATAACAGGGAAAAAGGAAACCTTTCGATTGCTATTCAAAATTACTATTTTGGTTTGATTTTGATGAAGTCGGTGCCTGCGGAAAGAGTGTCCTCGGAAAACAGTGACTTGCTCGTGGATATTCCAGAATCCATCACTGAAATTTTAAATAATATTCACTTTAGTGTCTTGTCAGACCAGATCGTTTCTGAAAATGAACGAGCTATCGAACTTTATGCAGATTATCATGATAAACCGGTATCATCTCTGGATTTTAGGTTTTGGGATGGCAATCAGTTTATGGGAAATCGAAAGGTGAGAGATGGAGTGGCTGTAATAAAGTTTTTTGGCTCAAGTTTGGATTTTGATGATTTAAAGATTCACATTCAATACCAAAATTATAATGCACGAAAACAGAACCCGGCTGTTGAAAATCTTTGGGATCTGGTAAGTCATCCTCAATTCGACAATTTTAAAATTATTGAACTAAAAGAGGTTAAAAAGATCACATATAATACACCATGTTCAGAGAATATAATATTCAATTCCTCTGCTAACGTTCCCGTACAACAAAAAATCAGAGAAAACTCGCTTGTGTTTATCGACTTTCTGGAGAATGGGAACCCAAATGAAATTCTCAATGTGTTCGGTAACGATGAGTTCCTGAATTCTAAAATAGCTGCATATATGAAATTTAATATGCCAATACCGATATGTTTCGGTGGGGATGCAGAAATCAATGAAACCAGATATGGATATGAGGTGCGCAAAATTCCCGTACTTCATGATTACAAAAGTATTCATAAACAAACTACAGAATTCCTGGTTCTTGATTTTGATAAAGAAGGCTGGTTGGTTGATTTTAACCTATGTTTAACGGATGATTTGTACAAAAAATTTGTAAAACAGGCTGAATATGGAAATGATTGGGGTAACAGGCAGGAAATAATTAAATTCATTGAAAAATACCGCACTGCATTTTTTACCAGAGACATTAAAACAATTGACCTGATGTTTGCAGACGAAGCTTTAATTCTGATTGGTCGTAAGATACAACCCAGAAAACAAGGAATGAACGAAATTAACTATGCACCGTTTCCAGGTCAGCCGGGATATGAACAAATACAACTGACCAAACAAGAATACCTCACACGGCAGAAACAGGTATTTGAAAGGCAAAAAGATATTGCTGTCGACTTCAGCTCTTTTGAAATTAAAAAGAAAAACAATGCACCAGGGGTTTATGGGGTTGAAATGAGACAAAACTATTCTTCTACGACTTATGCCGATGAAGGGTATTTATTTCTGCTGATAGATTTTCGGGATGAAAATCCTTTAATATACATCCGTGCCTGGCAGCCCAATGAATGGGATACCAATAACCTAATTAATACTTCAAATTTCAGGATTTATAAATAAATCTTTCCTAAACAAAAAATTAACAGAAGGCTTATAGCTTTAGTAATTTTATTCCCCTTCCTGCCAGATACAGCAATACCAGCAAAAAAATGATGGCGGCTCCTGAGGGAATATCCATAGCGTAGGCAAAAAATAAGCCTCCTATGGTTCCTGTAACGGCAATTATTACTGAAATTAAAAGAATTGATTTAAAATTTTTTACAAAAATTCCTGCAGTCGTTTGCGGAAGGGTAAGCAGTGAAATGATCAGGATAATACCGGAAACCTTTATACTGAGCACAATGGTTAAAGCTATGATGGAAATCAATAAATAATTAAATGTGTCGACAGGAAGATTCCGGGTTTTTGCAAATTCAGGATCAAAGGTGATATAAAGAATGGGCTTGTAAAAAATTATGAAAAACATTGAAATGATAAAGGAAAGAACAGCTATCAGGATTATCTCAGTCTGCGATACTGTAAGTATACTGCCGAACAGGTAGCTCATCAGGTTGGGTGCATAACCTGGTGTTAAATAAATAAAAATGATACCGATGGCCATTCCAAAGGACCACATTATTGCAATGGCGCTATCTTCTCTAATTTCTGATTTTTTCGACATATATTCGATCCCTAAAGCGGATAGTAAACTGAAAACCGCAGCCCCGATCAATGGATTGATCCCCAGAAAATACCCGATCCCAATTCCTCCAAAAGAAGTATGAGTGATCCCTCCGCTGATAAATACGATCCTTTTACTTACAATGTAGGTGCCTGCAATTCCACACGTAACTCCGGTAAAGATCGCCGCCAAAATGGCGTTCTGGAAAAAACTGTATTGTAAAAGTTCCAGCATCTCAGTGTTCGTGTTTGTGAAGAACAGTATGAGGAACATCACCGTGGGTGATCAGTTGAATCGGACAATTGTAGGCCAGGAGCTGCTCCTGACTGATGATGTTTGATTCGTGATAATGGAGTTCTCTGTTTACACAGGCTATGGTTTTTACATAAGCGGATATCATACCTACATCATGGCTTACAATCAGTATGGCCATGCGATCATTGAGTTTTCGAAGCGTTTCATACAGCTCTCCTTCAAATTTATTATCCACATAGGTATTTGGTTCGTCAAGGATTAGGATATCCGGGTTTGAAATGATGGCCCGGCATAAAAAAACCCTTTGAAGCTGACCTCCCGATAATTCCCCAACCGGTTTGTTGGAAAGTGTCCCTATGCCAAGTTCCGCCATTAAATTGGCAGCTTTGTTTTGGTTTTCTTTCGGAAAATTTCCTACCAATCGTTTATCACTGATCAATCCGGAAAGAACCGTATCCCAAACTGTTATTGGAAATTTATAATCTATTTTATGAATTTGAGGTAAGTAGCCAATTGAAATTTTGCCAGGATCAGGGTCTCCCTTATAATGTACTTTACCCCTGAGAGGTTTTAAAAGACCTAAAATCACTTTAACGAGGGTAGTTTTGCCTCCTCCGTTTGGACCGATGATGCCGATAAAGTCGTTGGAACGGACAGTTAAATTAACGTTTTCCAAAACTACCTTTCCGTTGTAGGCTGCAGTGATCTTATTAAGTGCGATCAATATTTGCGTAGCATGCTCCATAGGTGTTTATCTTAGGATTTCAGCCAATGCATTAGTAATGTGTTCCAATTCTTTATCCCATTCATAGCTGAGTGGATCAATTTCGATTAACCTGGCATCGGTTTCTTTTCCAAGGGTTTCAGCTTCACTTTTGTTAAACTGTTTTTGAATGAAGATCGTCCGGATATCATGCTGTTGCGCGTATTGAATCAGCTGTCCAAGATAGGCAGGTGAAGGCTCTTTTCCTTCATATTCTATCGGGATTTGTTCAAGACCATATGTGTTCGCGTAATAGGTTAATGCAGGGTGGTAAATAATAAACTGATGCTTGCTAAGGTGTTCAAGTTTTAAGCGAATCCATGCATCAAGTGTGTCGAGTTGTTTTTCAAAAAGGTAAAGGTTACTCTCGAAAAAATCTTCTTTTTCGGGATATTCTTCAGATAAAACAACTGCCATGTTTTTTGCAATTATTTTAACATTTTCGGGTGTCATCCATGTATGCGGATCAATCAGGTGTCCATGTCCATGTCCATCATGCTCTTCTGAATCAATCATATCGATGTTTTCCGAAACGTTTGCAAACCTAACGTTTTTCAAATCTTTTCTTCTGCTCAAAATGCTGTTTTCTTCCATTGCCAGATGTCCGATTAGAAAATAAATTCCGGATTCTGAAAGTTGGAGAATTTGTTTTGGGGTAGGATCAAAAGTTGCAGGACTCGCCCCGGGAGGCAAAAGCACATTGATCTCAAATTTTTTACCGGCAATTTTTTCAAGGAAATATTTTTGTGGTAAAATACTTACAGAAATTACCGGCTTTTTTTCTATAGTTTTCTGTGGTTTATTCTTACAACCGATAGAAAGGAGGATGATCGGTAATAATAGTAACCAAAATCTGAATTTCATAGGTTTATTCTTTTATTTAGTTACATCCGGGGCACATTCCTGAGATCAGAAAATTCGCCTCTTTTTTAATAAAGCCTTTTGGAAGTTTTATTCCGGAAATATTAACCTCAGTTAAACAAAATACGTTTCCGCATAATTCACACTTAAAATGAATGTGTTCAACTGGATCCTTTTTTAGCACATAACGGGTCATTTCATTTTCAGCAATTATGGGATGAATAATTCCCTTTTCCCGAAATATTTTCAGCGTCCGGTAAACCGTTGCACGATCATATTTACTGTCTATTCGTTCATCGATCTCTTTTTCGGTAAGACCAGTATCTGATTCGAGGAAAACCTCCAGTATGTCAATCCTTGATGACGTTTGACTTAGCTTGTTGGATTTTAACAAAGCAAGTGAATTCATGTTTTTGCGACTTTGTTGCAAAAATAGTGAAAAAAGGTTTTCAATAGCTGATTAATTCAATTTTGGTTTGAGGAATTTTCCGGTATAAGAATTTTTTTCAAGTATCAGATTTTCAGGAGTGCCTTCAAAAACTATATTTCCGCCTTTATCTCCACCTTCAGGGCCCAGATCAATGATCCAGTCTGCATATTTGATCACATCCATATTGTGTTCAATAACAATAACAGAATGACCTTTTTCAATGAGGGCATCAAAGGCGGTAAGTAGTTTATTGATATCATGAAAATGGAGACCTGTTGTTGGTTCGTCGAAAATGAACAGCGTTGGGCTATCGGAGCTACCCTTTGAAAGAAAAAGAGCCAGCTTTACTCGTTGAGCCTCACCTCCGGATAATGTACTTGAGGATTGCCCGAGCCCAAGATATCCCAAGCCAACATCTTTCAGGGGGTGTAGTTTTTCAACGATTTTGTTTTCACTATTTGAATGGTTAGGAGCTGACCCAAAAAAATTTATAGCCTCGTTGATGGTCATATTGAGGATGTCGTTAATATCTTTTCCACGATACTTCACATCAAGGACTTCATCTTTAAATCGTTTGCCATTGCAGCTTTCACAAGTCAGGTAGATATCGGCCATAAATTGCATTTCAATTTTTACAACCCCTTCACCTTCACATTCTTCACAGCGTCCCCCCTCAATATTGAATGAAAAGTAGCCGGGCTTGTATCCCCTGATCTTCGACAATTGCTGGTTTGCGAATAAATTCCTTATGTCGTCATATGCTTTTACATAGGTGGCTGGATTTGACCTTGATGACCGCCCGATTGGGTTTTGATCAACCAATTCTACAGCAGTAATTTTATTGTAATCACCTTCCAGTTTATTGTATTTCCCGGTTTTTTCACCATACCCTCCTGTAAGTTTTTTCAAAACAGGATAAAGAGTTTGTTTTACCAAAGTAGTTTTACCCGAGCCACTCACTCCTGTCAGCACGGTAAGTGTATTCAAAGGAAATTTTACATCCAAACCTTTCAGGTTATGCTCGCGTGCGCCGGTTAGCTCAATGAAGTTTTTCCAGTTTCTTCTTCTTCCAGGAATGTTTATTTCCAATTTCCCGGTCATATATTTTGCTGTAAGGCTTTCCTGTGATTTGGACAGTGCTCCAAAATCACCCTGAAATATTAGTTTTCCGCCATTTACACCGGCTTCAGGTCCAATATCAATGATTTCATCGGCTTCTTTAATGATCTCCTCGTCATGTTCTACAACTATCACTGTATTGCCTGTATCTCTTAGCTGCTTTAACACTTTTATCAAAAGGTGTGTATCACGCGGATGAAGCCCGATGCTGGGTTCATCCAGAATATAAATTGACCCAACCAGGCTACTCCCAAGGGAAGTGGCTAAATTGATTCTTTGTGACTCACCTCCGGAAAGCGTATTTGAAAGCCGGTTCAGGGTAAGGTATCCAAGCCCAACGTCAATAAGGAATTGAAGACGGTTTTGGATTTCAATTAGCAACCTACGGGAGACTTTCAATTCAAAATCAGATAGTTTGATATGATTGAAAAAGTCTGCCAGTTTTACAACAGGCAACAATACCAATTCGTTGATCGATTTTCCGCTGACTTTAACGTAACCTGCATCTTTTCTGAGCCGTGTCCCCTGACAATCAGGACATATGGTTTTCCCCCGGTAACGTGATAACATCACACGATATTGGATCTTATATGTTTGCTCTTCAACATATTTAAAAAAATCATTAAGCCCATAGAAATGCTCATTTCCGGTCCAAAGTAACTGGTATTGTTGTGGGGTAAGATCATACACCGGTTTGTGGATTGGGAAATCAAATTTATAGGCGTTTTTTATCAGTACATCCTTCCACTCACTCATTTTCTCACCTTTCCAACAGGCAATAGCATCTTCATATACTGAAAGACTTTTATTCGGTATAACCAAATCGGGATCAATTCCAATAACACTCCCAAAGCCCTCACAAGTTTTACAGGCACCGTATGGATTATTAAAACTGAAAAAATTTACATTTGGTTCTTCAAAGCTAATTCCGTCCGCCTCAAATTTGCTGGAAAATGATTCGGTAGTTGTTTGTTTTCCAATGGTTATATCAACAAGACATGTTCCATGTCCTTCAAAAAATGCCGTTTGCACCGAATCCGACACCCTGGATCGCAGGTCTTCATCTTCTTTTCGAATAATGACCCTATCTATAATGATGTAAATTTCTTCCTTCTTTCTAAATTTGTTTTTCAAAATTTCTTCAATCCTTACAATTTTGCCATCATAGATCACCCGGCTAAATCCCTGCTGAAGAAGAACTGACAAATAGTCGTTTATTGACCGTTTTGGCTGTGTGATTTCCAATGGCACATAGATCAAAACCTGGCTATCGGCTTTTTGTCCGAGAATAAAATCGGTCACCTGGGTAACGGTATTTCTTTCCACCAACTTTCCTGAAACAGGAGAATAGGTAGCACCAATACGTGCAAACAACAGTTTCAGATATTCATAAATTTCAGTAGAAGTCCCTACAGTTGATCTCGGATTACGCGTATTTACTTTTTGTTCGATGGCAATGGCCGGAGCAATTCCCTTGATGAAGTCTACATCCGGTTTGCTCATCCTTCCCAGAAACTGTCTTGCATAAGCGCTTAAACTTTCTACATACCTTCGCTGTCCGTCAGCAAACAAAGTATCAAAAGCAAGCGAAGATTTACCTGAGCCAGACAATCCGGTGATCACAACAAGTTTGTTTTTTGGAATGGCAAGGTCGATGTTTTTCAGGTTATGCATCCTTGCTCCCTTGATCAGAATGTATTTCTTTGTATCCAGATTACTGATATCAGCTTTTAACATAAATTAAAATTGTAGCGGCCAAAATTATTAATTATATTTGCATATGTGAATATTTAATACTACATTTGCACAATAATTGTAAGAAATCAAATCATTCATCGTCTAACTTAAAAATACAGGAGGTACGCCTATAGCAAGTAAATATCTACCCTAAATGTTGAATTAATAAAAAGGAGGAAACATGAAAGCTCAACCCGTAACTGATAGAGAGCTGATAGGTAGATATTTGAAAGGTGATCATCTCAGCCTCGAAAAAATAATCCACCGTCATCAAAATCGTGTATATGCTTACATTCTTATGATTGTAAAAGATAAGGATCTGGCAGACGATTTATTCCAGGATACATTCATTAAAGTCATCAATACAATCAGGGCAGGATCCTATAACGAGGAAGGAAAATTCTTGCAATGGGTCATGCGGATTGCTCATAATTTAATTATTGATCACTTCAGAAAATCGAACAGAATTCCAGTGATCGACAACAGTAAAAATGAAGATTTCAATATTTTCGATACGCTCAATATTACTGATAAGTCAATCGAGGAACAGATGATTACTGATCAAATTCATAGAGACATCCGTAGACTTATAGAATTGTTGCCACCCGAGCAAAAAGAAGTACTATATATGCGACATTATGCTGAAATGAGTTTTAAAGACATTGCTGAAGTGACAGATGTTAGCATTAATACCGCTTTGGGCAGGATGCGATATGCCCTGATCAATCTCAGGAAATTAATTGCTGAAAAGAATATTGTTCTAACTCAATAACAAGTTAAGGATCCCGAATTTGATAAAATGTACGGATTAAATTAAATATTTTGTTGATTACAAAATAATTCGCAGGCAGACATCGTTTCAAGAAACATTAAACGAAATAATGAATCAAGTTTGCCTATGAAAGATTCCTTTACTTTTTTTAATGATCAAATTCTTTTTACTGGTAATGAAAACACTGAATCGCATGATGACATGAAAGAGGATGGTGATAATACCGACTGGTGTAGCGAAAACGCGAAACCCGATAAAAGAATAATCAACAACATTATCAGTTATTCGCGGGCTTTGTCAGTCATGCGAACCAAAAGAGCGGGAACCATCAATCTTTTGATGAATTAAAGCTCAACGATCAAAACCTCCGCAAGACGGGGGTTTTTTTATGATTGTTTGAAAAATGACTTTTCATCTCAAACTTCCGATAAAAATTGTAGATTTTATTCGCTTTTGATCAAAGATTCCTATTTTTGAAAAATTCAGAATCAAAATTGTTGAATTCATAAAACATGAAATAATGAATTTAGAAGCTTTCTTTAAAATGTCGTACGGCATTTATATGATTGGAACGAAACATGGAGATCAGATAAGCGGATATATTGCAAATACGGCATTTCAGGTTACTGCAGAACCTCCAAAAATTGCAATCAGTTGCCATAAAGAAAATGCCTCGGCTGGAATAATTGATGAGAGCGGTGTATTTTCATTAAGTGTTCTTGAACAAGAAACCGATGCGGGTTTGATTGGTCTCTTTGGATATCAAAGCGGAAACGAGAAAGAAAAATTTGAAAGAGTGAATTATACTTTCGGAGAAACCGGGGCTCCTATCATTATCAGCCATGCTGTTGCCTATTTTGAATGCAAAGTTGAAGATAAATTTGATGTCGGAAGCCATTTCCTTTTTATCGGGACTGTAGTTGATGCGGTATTATTGAATCCGGCCGGTCAACCTTTAACTTATTCCTATTTCAGGGAAGAGATGAAATTACTTGCACCTGAGAGGGCTCCAACCTATGTAGATAAAAACAAATTAAGTGAAAAAAGACAAAAGGAGTTATCAGCCAACATTACCAGTGATCAAATTGAAGAACAACAGCAAGCACCAACATCAGAACAATCAGCAGAAGGCTCAATAAAAGAACCGGGGCCCAGAATGGTTTGTACCATTTGTGCTTATGTTTATGATCCGGAGGTAGGTGATGAAGCACAGGGAATACCCCCGGGTACTCCATTCGAAGATTTGCCTGATGATTGGGAGTGTCCTGTTTGTGCCGCTGCAAAATCAGCTTTTATCAGTGAAAATTAGCAGTCACGAAACTAAATTACATCAAGGATCTGTATTTGCCGCCCTCTGAATGTGAATGTGTCTCCTTTTTTCAAACCTTTCATGGCATCATAAAATGGAACCTGGGTTGAGATAGCGTAGAACAGATCTCCTTCAAGATCAATTTTACCCATTCCAATGGAAACGAAAATATTTTGCATATCGGTTATCACGACACTTCCAAACTGTATGCTATCATGATGAATTAAGGGATCTACTTTGTACAGAGTTTCAAGTAGGGTGGATTCTTTCTGTAATTGGGATGCAAACATATCGCGTTTGGCTATCAACTGCATTTTATGTGTATCAAAAATATCGCTTTCTTCACTTTCATTTGCACCTCTCTCAGCCTCTTCAATTTCTTTTTCAAGGCTGCGAATTTTATTAAGGTGCAATGTTTTGCATTTTTCATGCAAACTCCTTTTCAGAATTTTTGAGTCCATTTTAAACATAGGCGAATTTGAGAAACAGCAATTTTCAATTCAACTTAAACCGACATATAAAACAATTTTTCTCAAATTTGTATTTTAAAACAGTAAAATATTTTTATGAATGATATTCCAGACCATCCGGTTTATTCGAAAAATGTTCTCGAATTTATTACAGTCGCATACGACTACAGCGTAACGCTGAAGAAAAAGGAGAAGTTTAAAAAAAACGAATTGATCCATTATCTTAGAAAAGTGCTACCATTGTTGTATGTAAAAGCCGACTTAATACCTGACACTGAAGTCCGTAATCCTGATGCTAATGAGCGGTTTGTAACTGAAGAAGAATGGGAGGCATTGTTTAATCAATTACGTAATTTGTTTGGTGCTGATGACGAGTTTTGGCTGACAGACCCATCAGGAAATGAATCTGAAATGGTAAAAGGTTCGATGGCTGAACACTTAACGGACATATGGCAGGATTTGCAGGATTTTCTTGTATTGTATCAAAAGAATTCAATCATGGCAAAAGAAAACGCTGTTTTTGAAGTTAAAAGACTATTTAATGAAAGTTGGGGAATTCGGTTGGTCAACGCACTAAAACAGTTACATTTTTTAGGGATGAAACCTGTTATAGATACAGATCATGAAATGCCAGATTTTTTCTAAAAATCAAAAGTTCTGATCGAGAATTTCGAAGTAAAGAAATCCATGGTCAGAATAACGTTTTGTCCAGTTTTTTTGCTCCGCCGACCTGTAAGGAAAGTCAGTTAATCCGCAAACCTTTACTTCGCTACCCTCAAAATCTCTGAATACCAAATGATCAGAAGCAACAACGTGGTCGAGGTTGCCGGTAAGGCCGGGCTCTCCTCCATTGTAATAGGTATATGAATGCGATTTAGCAGGCAACCTCATCCTATAGCTACTTCCATGTACCAGCTTCTTCATCCTTGTGATTTCCTGTTCAGGGCTTACATCGTGATCCCCATAGGTGTAATTCATGCCCATGGTATTAAAATCACCGGCAACAATAAAATTTGCATTATCCGGGCTACCGGCCATGGTGTTGATCGCTTTCTTTAAACTTCTCATCTTATCAAACATTTGATCGCGAAGTCCCCAGCCCGAAGGATCGTTCATACTTTTAAAATGTACAAACAAAAGAGTATAGTGTATTCCGTTTATGATAAGTGTTAATAACACACCTGGTCGCAAAACGCTGTTTCCGGTTTTGAACTCAAGTTTTTGCGTGATAAATGAGTTGAATTTCCCTTTAACCCCAACCAGGGTTTCCTGGGTTTGCGGTCCTTCCGTAATTTGAAAGGTGTATCCCTCAAAATGGTTCATGAATTCATAAAATACATCCGTACTTCTCACCTCAAATATAGCGAACACATCAGGATCATAATTTTTGATGGTTTGAGTGATGTCAGATACTTTGTTTTTAAATGCCGGTTTTAGTTTGCCGTCACTATCACGGCTGTTGGTGCCGAAATTTTCTACATTCCAGGTTAAACATGAGAACAGTGATTCCATCGCAGTGGTGTTTTGATTTGAGAATAAAGGTAGTAAAAAGTTATTAGAAGTTAATTGAGAAATGCGTCTTTGTTTTTGTGAAACTGAATGGCAATGGATTGTAATAGTTTTTTCCGGTTAATCGGTTTACTCAAATAATCATCGCAACCCACTTCGATACATTTCTTATGATCATCGGCCATGGCAAATGCGGTTTGAGCGATGACCGGAATATCCCTGCTTTTTTTGATCAGGCTTGTAACTTCATAACCACTGATGTCCGGTAGTTTTATATCCATCAGCACAAGATCGATCTGCTGATTGGTATTGGCTAACTCCAGTGCCTTATTGCCGGTTTTGGCATGCAGCAGGTTCGCCCTGGTTCCTTTCAGTATTTCCTTGAGGAAAATATAACTCATCTCATCATCTTCAACAATTAAGATGGTTTTATCTACCCAGTTTTCCTCTTCTTTATTGTCCGGATAGATTATAATATTATCAGCCTTTTCTGTAACAAGAATTTCCTGAGGAAAAGCAATGAAGAACTCAGTTCCTTTGTTGGGTTCCGATTCAAACCAAATTTTACCTCCCAATCGTTCGGTTAACTCTTTGGTTATCGAAAGCCCCAATCCCATGCCCCCGTATAATTTGGATATCTCGTGTTCAACCTTAAAAAACGGATCGAAAATTTTCGGTTTATATTCTTCACTTATACCTAGTCCTGTGTCTTTTACAAAAAATACCAATTCTTTGTTGTTGCTTTTATCCAAACGGATGAAACATCCCATTTCGATTACCCCGGTGGAAGTAAATTTGATTGCATTGCCAACGATGTTGGATAAAATCTGGTCGAGGGCAGATTGGTCAGTATAAATTGAAATGTTGCTGTTGATATTGATATTAAGCTTAATTTCAAGGAATTCCCGTTGCTTATACAAATCGTTCTTTTTAAAAAGGTCATATAGCGACGAGAGAAAAGAAGTAAGATTGAATGTTTCCTTTTTCAGTTTAAAGTTTTTAGAAAGTAGCTGGTTGAATTTTGAGCTATCCTCAACAATTTTTAAAAGCGAGGATGCACATGATTTTACAATATCTATGTAATTGCTTCTTTCAGCATCCGGTAGGGCAGGGTCGCGTAAAATCTCTGCAAATCCAAGTATTCCATTCATGGGTGTTCTGATCTCTACCTGCAGATCGTCCAAAATAGACTTTGTATGAAAGCCATTGTAAAGGCTTGTTTCAGAAGCTGGTTTTGCGATGGAATCTGCTGTATTTGCTCTTGAAGGTATTTTCATGGGTTGATCTGTCTTTGCCGGGATTACTTCTGTTTTTGTTTTTGCTAACCTCGTATTTAAATCCTTTAATTCTTCTCGTAAGAATAGCTTCTCAAGCTTTTCAGTTGCCATCAGAATTAGCCTGTGGATCACGAGCTGTAGTTGCTTTACTTTGTTACTGTTTTCTTTCGAAACAAAAAAAACAAATACACCAAAAGGGATATACAAACTTTCGAAAGGAAATATACCGATTAAATCTATTTTATTCTGAAATTCATCGGGGATAATGATGTTTTGTGAGCTAAATGAAAACTTTTCAATCATGATTGGGCTTTCCCCTAAATTATTGAAAATGTCAGCTTTTGCGATCCACCTGCAATAGTCATTGGAGTCGTTCTGATCCATTTTAAAATGGACGATGGATTGTACCTTTTCTTGTTGAAATTTACAGCAGGATGCAAATGATATATCCATAATTACCGATAACCGTTCCAATAAATTATGAATGAGTTCAGCGCTCTCATCTGATTGAAGGATGGTTTCAGTAGATAACCACAGCAACAGTTTCTCTTCCAGTAAAACGGAAGATCGGCTATCCTGGTTCTCAAGGAGTTTCATTCTCAGCTTGAGCTCATTTATCATGGAATCCTGCACGGGTTTCATCCGTATTTCACCTCGTGTATAGTGTTTTGTTTTGTAAAATCTGATTTTATATTTTATCCCGAATTACTCTGCGTTTCGATTCTGTAGGTTTTCACCTTTCAATTGTATCGGATTTAAAGCGTCACCAAATGACAAATTTAATTCCACAAAAACTGTGATATTAACAACACTTCAATATAAAACAGGTTAATTGGGTGTAATTTACTCAATTCCAGATGACTGTTTGTTGATAAATAAGAAGACAGAAGTTTTATTATTTTGCAACTATTTCCCTAATTTGGAAAAACTTCTAAATGTTGGAAAACCGAAGGCGGCTGATTTTGTTCAAATTCACTCACTATTTCATAAAATTTTTGTTTCAGAAAATGGTTTGAATGAAAGATATTGATCGAAGTGAAATAAGAATAGGAATATTTATATACGCATATTATTTTAGATATCTTTGCTATTTTTATTTGTTCTAAATAAAGGATGAAATTAAACGATCTCGAACAGGGGGAAAGAGGGATAATTACCCGTGTACATGGAAGGGGTGCCTTCAGAAAGCGAATTACCGAAATGGGCTTTGTGAAGGGCAAAACAGTTACGGTTGTCAAAAAGGCTCCATTGCGTGATCCGGTTGAGTACAACGTAATGGGTTATGAGGTTTCTCTGCGGCATTCTGAAGCGGGTCTTGTGGAGGTTCTGACAGCATCTGAGGGGATGGATGTCGGAGAACTCAATGGCGGATATAAGGGTGTGATCGATAATAAATTGCGTAAACGCTCAAATCCAAAGAAGGGAAATGTTATCGATGTTGCATTGGTTGGCAATCCGAATTCAGGGAAAACTACCCTCTTTAATTTTGCAAGTGGATCAAAGGAGCACGTTGGCAATTATAGCGGTGTTACAGTTGACTCCAAGCAGGCAAAATGTAAAATAGATGATTACATCATCAACATTATCGATTTGCCGGGAACTTATTCTCTAACGGCATATTCTCCGGAAGAGCTCTACGTAAGGAAATATATACTTGGTTTCCATCCCGATATTGTTATCAATGTTCTTGATGCCTCCAACATCGAGCGGAACCTTTACCTCACAACCCAGCTTATCGACATGGATGTTAAGGTTGTTGTTGCCCTGAATATGTATGATGAACTGCAGCATAAGGGTGATAAATTCAATTTCGATCACCTGGGTAAAATGATCGGGATACCTTTTATTCCGACTGTAGGATCGCGGGGGAAAGGTATCGATGAGTTGTTCCGCAAGGTTATTGAAGTGTATGAAGATCGCGATGAGAACGTCCGTCAGGTACACATCAATTATGGAAGTCATGTTGAAGACTCCATAGGTGTTATCCAGAGGATGATAAGGAAAAACAAGGGTCTTAAAGATAAAGTTTCGTCCAGGTTTTATGCCATTAAATTGCTGGAGAAGGACCAGGGTGCCCACTTCAGTTTGAGCCGGTCAGCTAATTATAACGAGATCAAAGAGGTAACTGAAAACGAAATATCGAAGCTGGAAACCACCTTTAACGAGGATAGTGAAACCCTTATCACAGATGCAAAATATGGGTTTATTGCCGGTGCTCTCAAGGAAACTTATCAACCCAATAAATTTAAACGGAAAGTAAAAACCGAAACCGAAATTATCGACACATTTATTACCCATAAAATTTTCGGATTTCCAATCTTTATATTTTTCCTTTGGGTTATGTTTCAGGCTACTTTCCGGCTTGGGGAGTATCCACAGGCCTGGATCGAAAGCCTGGTTGGTTATACCGGTTCGGTGCTTGATGGCTTGCTGCCAAATAGCTTTTTTAAGGATCTTTTAATTAACGGTATAGTCGACGGGGTTGGTGGCGTAATCGTGTTTTTACCGAATATAGTCATTTTGTTTTTCTTCATTTCTTTTATGGAGGATACAGGTTATATGGCACGCGCAGCATTTATTATGGATAAAATTATGCATAAAATCGGTCTTCACGGAAAATCGTTTATTCCGCTGATTATGGGATTTGGTTGCAATGTTCCGGCAATTATGGCTACACGTACTCTCGAAAATAAAAATGAGAGATTGCTTACCATGCTGATCAATCCTTTTATGTCGTGCAGTGCCAGATTGCCTGTCTATATTTTGATCATAACTGCCTTTTTTCCTAAAAATGAGGTTGCAGTGTTATTTACCGTTTATGGCATCGGAATATTTTTCGCAGTCCTGTTTGCCATCCTGTTCAAAAAAACTATTTTTAAGTCAAAGGAAATTCCGTTTGTTATGGAACTTCCGCCTTACCGGATGCCAACCTTTAAAACCACGTTGCGACATATGTGGATTAAATCCTCCCAATATCTGAAAAAAATGGGTGGAATTATCCTTGTTGCGTCTATTATTATATGGGCATTAGGCTATTTCCCGAGGAATTCGGAAATGGAAGCTTCATATGACGCAAGCCTTAAAAATGCAAGGGTGGGTTATCTGGATTTGCTCGAAAATACATCCCCGGGTTCTTCAGAATCACTACAATTGAAAAAGGAGATGAGTCAGACCTTGCAACAGATCGAACTTGAAAAAGCCAACTATTTACAGGAAAATTCACTCATTGGTAAATTGGGAAATATGATTCAACCTGTTATGGCTCCTCTTGGATTTGACTGGAAAATGACTGTCAGTGTATTGGCAGGTGTGGCTGCAAAAGAAGTAGTAGTCAGCACGATGGGTGTACTTTATCAAACAGGCGACGATGCTGATAATATCTCTGAATCTCTGGTAGGAAAACTTCGAAATGCCCAACATAAAACCGGTCAACATGCAGGTGAAAAAGTGTTTACACCGGCCGCAGCATTTGCTTTTTTAATGTTCATTTTGCTTTATTTCCCTTGTGTGGCTGTTGTAGCTGCCGTAAAACGTGAATCAGGGAAGTGGAAATGGGCTTTGTTTATGGTAACCTACACTACTGCGATTGCATGGATCGTGGCTTTTTTGGTTTATCAGACAGGGACCATGCTGTTTTCGTAAAGGAAAACTTTTATGGATTTTGTTGACGAGAGATAAATTCGTCAATCCTGTTCAGTCCTTCTATTGCCTTTTCATAATTGGGCTTATACTCCAGGCTTTTTTGATAGTTTTCTCTTGATTTTTCTACATTTTTTTTGAGTTCCCAGGCAAATCCCCGGTTGTAATAAGCTTCAGCATAATCATCCTTGATTTCGATGGCATCTGTGAAATACTCAATAGCCGCATCATAGTCGCTGAGGTACACGAGGTTAATGTATCCAATATTGTAAAAAGCAAGAAAAAAGGATGGATCTATCTCAATAATCGATTTGTAATTGCTGATTGCTTTCTCAAATTCTCCGTAATCCTGATAAAACATCGCAAGGTTATACAAGGCATCGATGTTGTCGGGCTGAATATTCAGTGCATTTTTAAAGTAGTCAATAGCAAGGGAATTTTTTTTGCCGGCATAAAGAACGCCCAATTGCATGTATGCTTCAAAGTAATCCTGGTTCATATCAATTGCACGCTGAAAATTCCTGATTCCCTTCAGTGTGTCACCGGTTTCGAGCATAACGATCCCCCTGAGCAAATATCCTTTGGAAGCCAGTTCATCTATTCTAAGCGCCATATCAATATTTTGCAGCGCCTTTTTATAATCACGAATGGCGATATTGATTTCTGCCAGCTTAAGATACGCGGTTGGATTGCTCTTATCAAGCTCAAGGGATCTTTCAAGTGATTGAACTGTTTTTTTGAGTTTGCCCATGCCCAGGTAAACATCGGCCAAAGTAATGTGATAACCTGCATAATTGCTATCGATATCCAATGCCGATGAAATATCTTTAAACGCTTCATTATAATTTCCCCGATCAATAAAATATAGGGCTCTTTCTTCATAAAGGTCAGGATCGGAGGGTGATTCCTTAATATCCTGATTGATTCGGTTAAGTTTTGCTTGTTCCGGATTTGCAAGATTTACACTATCCTTTTGATTTTCGGATGATTGATTTCCCGGATTACAAGCCGGCAGGATAGCCAATGCCAGCCCTATTAGCATAATGATATTAAAAGATAAAAATTTCATTCGTGTAAAAAGATAAACGTTCATTAAAAGTAATGAACGTTCGTGATTTGTTTTTGTGATATTTCATTTCCAAATGATCAGGATGCAGCGATTTTTTCTCTGATCGATTTTTCAATTTCTTCAGCCAGTTCCGGATTGTCACCAAGCAGTGCTTTAACGGCATCGCGACCCTGTCCGAGTTTGGTTTCGCCGTAGCTATACCATGAACCGCTTTTATTCAAAAAACCGTAGTCAACACCAAGGTCTATTAATTCACCCATCTTCGAAAACCCTTCTCCGTAAACTATATCAAATTCTGCTTGCCTGAATGGCGGTGCTACCTTGTTTTTAACAACTTTTACCCGAACCCGGTTACCGGTAACTTTATCTCCGTCTTTTATCTGACTGATGCGCCTGATATCCAGCCTCACCGAAGCATAGAATTTAAGGGCATTGCCCCCAGTAGTTGTTTCCGGATTTCCGAACATAACACCGATCTTTTCGCGAAGCTGGTTGATAAAAATACAACAAGCACCGGTTTTACTGATTGTGGATGTAAGTTTTCGAAGTGCTTGCGACATAAGCCTTGCCTGCAAACCCATCTTGCTGTCACCCATCTCACCCTCAATCTCACTTTTAGGTGTGAGTGCTGCAACGGAATCGATGACAATCATATCAATTGCCCCGGAGCGGATCAGATTATCAGCAATTTCCAGCGCTTGTTCACCATTATCGGGTTGACTAACCAGCAGATTCTCAATATCCACTCCAAGACTTTTTGCATAATACCGGTCGAATGCATGTTCAGCATCGATAAATGCTGCAATTCCGCCGATTTTCTGTGCTTCAGCAATGGCATGAAGTGCAAGTGTAGTTTTTCCGGATGCTTCCGGACCGTAAATTTCAACCACCCTGCCTTTGGGTAATCCCCCAATACCGAGAGCTGCATCCAGACCGATTGATCCGGTTGAAATTGCCGGAACCCTTTCAACAGCTGAATCTCCAAGTTTCATGATGGTACCTTTGCCGTAAGAACGTTCAATTTTGTCCATCGTAAGCTGAAGTGCTTTCAGCTTCTCTTTGTTTTTGTCTTGATTTTCTTTTGCCATGGTTTACTCGATTATTTAGTATTCGTTTAAAATCTGTTCAGCATGTTCTTTGGTCTTCACTTGAGTGAAAATTTTTTCAATGTTGCCTTCTTCCGAAATTACAAAGGTTGTTCTGTGAATACCATCGTAGGTTTTACCCATAAATTTTTTGGGTCCCCAAACACCATAATCATTGATGACTTTTTTGTCAGTATCAGGAATAAGGGGATAGGGAAAGTTGAACTTCTCAGCGAAATTTTTTTGTTTTTTCTCGTCATCGGCACTTACACCGATAATCTTAAATCCCTTTTCGCTCAATTCTTTATAGTTATCACGAAGATTGCATGCCTCTGCTGTGCAACCCGGTGTATTGGCTTTGGGATAAAAAAACAAAATTACTTTTCTCCCTTTGTAATCGCTCAGCTTCACCGGGTTTCCCTCATGGTCCTTTGCCTGAATGTCCGGTGCTTTAGCTCCTTCTGTAAGTGTTGTCATAAATGTATTTTTTAGACTAACAAAAATACAATTTTAAGAGGTTTAACTTAAAATACTTTTTAACAATGATGCCCGAAGGAATGGGCAAAGACTGGTTTTAAACTTCATCCAATTCTTTTCGCAATTCAAGAAGGAGCTTTTTTACATCACTGAGGGTTTTTACTACTTCGATATTGTTAATTGTATCTTCTTTGTTTTCCTTCAGTTTTTTTCTGGCGCCTTCAAGTGTAAATCCCCGCTCTTTAACGAGATGATAGATCACATGAAAGTTTTTTACATCATCCGGAGTGAAAAGACGGTTTCCTTTTTTATTTTTTTTTGGCTTTATAATGTCGAATTCTTTATCCCAATAGCGTATCAGTGATGTATTTACCTGAAACATATCAGCAACTTCACCAATACTATAAAAAAGTTTTCCGGTTTGCAATTCTCCGGTATTCATATATTTAATCGAGGGATTGTGTCGGTCTTGTGGATAGTTCGAGTACCTTGTCGTATTCTTCCGGAGTAAGGTCGTTGAAAAAGTAGTAAATGGGATTTACTCTTTTACCATCTTTATAAATTTCATAGTGAAGGTGCGGTGCGGTTGATTTTCCTGTATTTCCAACGGAAGCAATAAGTTGTCCGCGTTTCACTTTTTCACCTTTTCGTACCTTAAAATCATGCAGGTGTGCATACATGGTCTCGTATCCAAATCCATGGTCGATTACCAACCTGTTGCCATAACCACTTCTTGAGCGTATAATCTTGGTAACAACGCCATCGCCGGTAGCATAAATCTCCGTTCCTGTAGGAGCTGAAAAATCTATTCCCGGGTGAAATTTCCTGACTTTGTAAATGGGATCGGTTCGATAGCCATAATAAGACGATAGCCTTTTCAGATCCTTATTTGCCACGGGTTGAATGGCAGGAATGCAAGCCAGCATTTTGGCTTTGTTCACAGCCATGTCATAAACCTCATCGAACGATTTGGACTGAACCACAAGCTGACTTTGAATTTTATCAAGCCTTTTGGTGGTTTCAATAATGATATCTGAGTTTTTATAACCTTCCAGTTTGTTGTACCGGTCGGCTCCTCCAAAACCGGCTTTCCTGACTTCCGACGGATACGGCTCGGCCTCGAATATTACCCTGTATATGTTATCATCACGATCAGCCAGATCGGTCAGAACTGCATCGTATTTATCAAGTCGTTCGTTCAGTAATTTATACTGGAGATCGTATTGGGCAATCTCCCTTTTCAGCATTTTTTCTTTGGGAGAATCGATAAAGGTGAATGCCAGGAATATCACCACCGCAGCGAATACCATGCCCGAAGCAAGAATGCTCAGGAACTTGAGAATCCGTGTTTTTAAAGAAACCTTTACAATTTCAAACTGCAACGATTTCTTGTTAAACTTGTAGTTTTTATTCGGCATAACTTAATGTTATATTTATGTTCCCTTCAGAATGTTACATCGGGGAATATATTTCTTTATTCCGCCGCAAAATTACTTAAATAAATTAATTTTGCACGCTATTGCAAAGCGAGTAATTAACGCTATTATGTTAATATTTATTAATTATGAATTCAATTCAGGTACGACAATCTTTTTTCGACTTTTTTAGCTCAAAGCAACATAAAATCGTTCCATCAGCACCGATGGTGGTTAAAAACGATCCCACTCTGATGTTCACAAATGCAGGGATGAACCAGTTTAAGGATATTTTTCTCGGCAATACAGAACCAAAGGAGAAACGGGTGGCCAATACGCAAAAATGTTTGCGGGTTTCGGGTAAGCACAACGATTTGGAAGAAGTTGGACACGACACTTATCACCATACCATGTTCGAAATGCTGGGTAATTGGTCATTTGGCGATTATTTTAAAAAAGAAGCGATAGCCTGGGCCTGGGAGTTTCTGACGAAAACACTTGGAATCGATGAAAAGGTCTTGTATATAACAGTATTCGGTGGAGATGCTGAAGACGGCCTGGATAAAGATCTCGATGCATATAATTTCTGGAAAGAGATCGTAGCCGAGAACAGAATTATTTTCGGATCGAAAAAGGATAACTTTTGGGAAATGGGCGATACCGGCCCTTGTGGACCTTGTTCTGAAATTCATATCGATCTTCGAAGTGATGATGAAAAATCAAAAACCATGGGTCGCGACCTGGTTAATGCCGATCATCCTGAAGTAATTGAAATCTGGAACCTCGTTTTCATAGAGTTTAACCGGAATTCGAATGGGTCGTTGCAAAATTTGCCCGCCAAACACGTTGATACCGGTATGGGTTTCGAAAGGTTATGTATGGCTCTACAGGGTAAAAAGTCGAATTATGATACCGATATTTTTCAGCCTATCATTCAGGAAATATCGGCCATTTCGCATTTTGAATATGGCACTGACAAGCAAAAAGATATTGCCATGCGTGTTGTAGCTGATCATCTGAGAGCAGTCAGTTTTTCCATTGCCGACGGCCAATTGCCGTCCAACGTAAAAGCCGGTTACGTTATTCGCAGGATACTCAGAAGGGCAATCCGCTATGGATTTACCTATCTCGATCTGCAGGAACCCTTTATCCATAAACTTGTTGGGGTACTTGCTGGCCAAATGGGCAAGCATTTTCCTGAAATTGAAAAACAACAGGAACTGATCACCAGGGTGATCCACGAGGAGGAAGCAACTTTTTTGCGGACCCTTTCACTGGGGATTAAAAAATTCGAGCAATATGTTGAACAGGAACATCCGGATAAATTGATTGAAGGGAAATTTGCTTTTGAATTATTCGATACTTACGGATTTCCGGTTGATCTTACCAGGTTAATGGCATCCGAGATCGGTTGGAAGGTAGATATGGAAGGATTCAATCATGGACTCGAAGAACAAAAAAACCGGTCGCGGCAAGCAGCCGAAAAAGAACAGGAAGACTGGGTAGTTGTTCACGATGCAGACGAATCGCCTGAATTTATAGGTTATGATTCACTTTCGTGCGATGTTAAAATTCTGCGATACCGGAAAGTTTCTGAAAAGAAAAAAACTTTTTACCAGGTGGTTTTTGATAAAACTCCTTTTTATGCTGAATCAGGCGGACAGGTCGGTGATCGGGGTATACTTACCGGTGAAAATAATACATATGAAATTGAGGATACGATTAAAGAAAATGACCTGATCATCCATATCATGAATGAGATGCCGGCAGATCCTCAACAAACTTTCACAACCAAAGTGGATCATGAAAAAAGGTTGGCCACAGCCAATAATCACAGCGCTACGCACCTGATGCATGCCGCCCTCAGAAAAGTGCTGGGAAATCATGTAGAACAAAAGGGCTCCCTGGTGGATGAATACCGTCTCCGGTTTGACTTCTCTCATTTTTCAAAACTTAGTGAGGAAGAAAAAAAGGCAATTGAGCATTTGGTCAATGCGAAGATCCGAGAGAATATCCCGATTGGTGAACACCGGCAAATTCCAATCGATAAAGCAAAAGAAATGGGTGCCATGGCACTCTTTGGTGAAAAATACGGCGACGAAGTGAGGGTGATCACATTTGACGAGAACTACTCCGTTGAATTATGTGGAGGAACCCATGTGCCGGCCACAGGTCAGATCGGTATGTTTAAGATCATTTCCGAATCTGCTATTGCTGCAGGCATTCGAAGAATTGAAGCCATTACAGCTTACGAAACTGAAAAATATGTTGACGAACAGGAAGCCCTGTTGGATGAGTTGAAAGAAGTTTTTAAAAATCAAAAAGACCTTGTGAAGGGTGCACGGACCCTGCTGGAACAAAACAATGAACTCCGTAAAACAATTGAGGTCTTAAATCGTGAAAAAGCCAGAAATGTAAGCGAAGAATTAAAACAAAGAGCTGAAATCGTAAACGGATTACAATTTATTGCTGCAAAAGTAGACCTGGATATGGCAGCCATGCGCGATCTTGCTTTTCAGTTAAATCGTGAAATCGATAATCTTTTTCTGATTCTTGGTGCAGATAGTGATGGCAAGGCCAATCTTTCGATCATTATTTCTGAAGATATTGCAAAACAAAAGAATCTTCATGCAGGGAATATGATCCGTGAGATTGCAAAAGAGATCAGAGGAGGTGGAGGAGGACAACCTCATTTTGCAACGGCCGGAGGTAAATTCCCCGAAGGAATTCAAAATGCCTTTAACAAAGCCAGGGAAATGCTTGCCGAAAAAGTTTGATGAGCGGTTAAACCCATTTAACCTTTATTTTTTACTCTTATCGGCACGTGACAGGATAATAAATCCCACGATAGCAGAAAACAATGAAGCGGTGATAATACCCACTTTTGCGATTTCGACAAATTCATCGGGAACAAATGCAAGCACCGAAATGAAGATTGACATGGTAAATCCAATTCCGGCAAAAAAACTGGCGCCGTAAATATGCGACCATTTTACCCCTTCCGGTAGGTCAGCCAACTTGAGCATCACCATAAATTTACTGAAAAGGCTAATCCCGATTGATTTGCCAAGAAGCAAGCCCGCAATTATTCCCAGTGCAATCGGATGGCTCAGGAGATTAAAAATATTCCCGTCGATTTTTACACCCGCATTGCTGAGTGCAAACAGGGGCAAGATGATAAACGCTGTGATCGGATGAAGTGCATGTTCCAGCTTTTGAAGGGGAGTGTGGGCATCGTCGCTCAACTTATCGATATCGTTTATCAGTTTTGCTTCTCTGTCAGTTCTTAACGAACTGTTATTAGGTCTTGCATTGATGAATTTGGTTGTTAGGTCGGTGATGGAAGAAATAAATTTTTCATCTGAAATTTTTGGTCGAACAGGAATTGTTAATGCAATCAGCACCCCTGCAATGGTAGCATGAACACCCGAAAACAGAAACGACATCCACACACCGAGAAATCCCACCAGGGCATAAAAAGATGTTCGCCTCACACCAAGACGGTTGGCAATCATAAGTACCCCTAAAAAGCCGCCAGCCTGCAGCAATTCATTGATGTGAATGGTGTCGGTGTAGAAAATAGCAATGATAAGTATCGCACCCAGGTCGTCAGCAATGGCAAGCGCTGTCAGGAAAACTTTTAAATTAACCGGGATCTTAGGTCCAAGGATCGACATTAGTCCAAGTGCAAAAGCAATATCGGTGGCCATCGGTATTCCCCAGCCATGGATATATTCGGGGTTGTTGAAATTAATAATTGCATAAAATGCCGCCGGCACAACCATTCCACCGACTGCAGCACCCAGTGGAAGACTTGCCTTTTTGATGGATGATAATTCACCCGCCAAAACTTCCCGTTTAATTTCAAGACCGATCATAAAAAAGAAAATCGCCATCAGTCCATCGTTAATCCACAGATGGATCGACTTTTTCAGTTCAAAATCACCAAATGTTATCCCGAATTTCAGTTCGTGCCACAGGTAATGGTAAGAATCATAAAAGCCCGAATTTGCCCAGATTAATGCCACAATAGTTACCAGTATCAAAATAATACCTCCCAGACTTTCCTGCCTGATATAGGCGCCTATATTGAAAAGGGATTGAGTCCTCCTGTTGTCTTTTTTCATCGTATTTTTCCGTATTGAATCTTTGTAAGCTTTGATGCCTCACTAACATTTTTTGGAATCATATGTTCAAAGTCGACATGCAGAATTCTATTCTTCGAAAGCTGCTTCCTGATCGTTTATATATCCCTGAAATACTGTATTGTTTGGATATTCACCGGCCAGAAAATCTGCATGTCTCAGCGATTTATCCTTGTCGGAATCAACCTCTGAATAAAACTTATAAAGGAAATAATGACCCAATGTACGGTAGATGATATTGCCGGAATCGACCTGTGTTTCAATTTCAGCAATTTTAAGTGCTGCTGTGAAGGTGGCTTTTTTGCTGTATAAACTTCTGTAATAATAATTTTCAAGTATTTCGAGGTAATCCAGGTAAACCTGAAACAAACCTGCAAATTCATCCAGTTCCGGGTTCGAAATGCCTTTTCCCTCTTTTAGCAGGCGTTTGAGGGTCATGTATTCCTTAAACGCTTTCAGATAATTTCTTTCAACGAGGTTGTACCTGATATAATAACTTTGTTGTGCAACCTGCCCTTCAAAGGTCAGCCAAAAATCCGATGTTTCTGTTTGCGCAACAAATTGTTTGATGAAGGCTGTAAATTTTTCCCTGTTGTTCGAGGATATAGTCTTCCACCACAACAAATCAGCTTGTAGCAATTGTTTAACAGGATCACTAACATTGGTTGCAGCGATCATCGAATCTGCTTCCCGAAACCGGAAATCATAGACCGACCTGAAAATATTTTCAGCATTTGTATGTTCATTTCCTGCATCCTGTGCGACTAAAAAACAAACATTGGATAAGCTGATAACAGCAAGAAAAAGATAGTATTTAAAAACTGATTGCAGCATACATCTAAACAGGAGTCAAAAGTATTGAATTTAGCTGTTAAATATTTGTTAATGCAGGCAATAAAACCGGAATCTGTTAAATATTCGAATAAATTAGATGTTTGAAAAATTGATGAGAATGATAAGTGAGATGAAAGATCAAACCCCGCTAACCCTGATAATGAAAATGATTACGGTGTTTTAAATCAAAACCGGAACCTGTATTTGCGATATTTTACTATCTGCTGCAGATTCCGGTTTTTATATTGGTCATTGATGAAAATATCCCGGTCAGGAAATCCCATCAACAATTTTTAATTTTCGAAAGCCAAAATCGATTTTTTGATCAGGCTGATCGCTTCGCGCAACTGATCTTCACTGATCGTGAGCGGAGGAGCAAACCGGATGATGTCGCCATGTGTTGGCTTGGCAAGTACGCCGTTTTTGGCCATTTCGAGGCAAACATCCCATGCTTCTTTCCCGTTTTTAGGTTTTATAACCACTGCATTCAGCAATCCTTTTCCCCGAACCAGCTCAATCATCGGTGAGTCGATATTTTCCATTTCTTCCCTGAAGATTTTTCCAAGGTTTTCGGCTCTGTCGGCAAGTTCTTCATCGCGAACCACCTCAAGCGCGGCAACAGCCACTTTTGCAGCTACAGGGTTCCCCCCAAATGTTGAACCATGTTCCCCGGGTTTGATACAGAGCATGATCTCATCATCGGCCAGCACTGCTGAAACCGGATAAACACCTCCTGATAAAGCTTTACCAAGAATTACGATATCAGGTCTCACATTTTCATGATCGCAAGCCAGCAGTTTACCTGTTCTTGCAATCCCTGTCTGCACTTCATCTGCAATAAAAAGCACATTATTTGCCCTGCACATCTCATAGGCTTTGGTAAGGTATCCCTCATCCGGAACAAATACACCGGCTTCACCCTGAATCGGTTCTACTAAGAATCCTGCAACATTCGGGTCTTCAAGTGCTTTTGCCAGCGCTGAAAGATCGTTGTAAGGAATGGTAATGAAGCCCGGGGTGAACGGACCGAAATTGTTTCTTGCATCGGGGTCGGTCGACATGGAGATGACCGTAATGGTACGTCCGTGGAAATTGTTTTCACAAACGATGATCTTTGCTTCGTTTTCAGCAATACCCTTTTTCTCATATGCCCATTTCCGGCAAAGTTTAAGCGCCGTTTCATCGCCCTCGGCACCTGTGTTCATGGGCAATATTTTATCATAACCGAAAAATTCGGTAACAAATTTTTCATACGGGCCCAATGCATCGTTGTAAAATGCGCGGGAGGTAAGTGTCAGAGTATTGGCCTGATCGGTCAGTGCCTGCACAATTTTGGGATGGCAATGGCCCTGGTTCACTGCTGAATACGCCGAAAGAAAATCAAAATATTTTTTTCCTTCCACATCCCACATAAAGGCACCTTCGCCGCGGGCCAACACAACGGGCAACGGGTGATAATTGTGTGCACCGTATTTCGATTCAAGATCCATGAGATCTTTTGAAGTGATTGTATCTTGCATAACTTGATGTATTTTTTCTGTTCCGGGCAAAATTAAGTGATATAAAATTCCTGCAAAAGAATTCATACAAAATAATTTGCCACCCTTTTCATATAGCGTTTTCTCATGCTGAATATTATTTAGAATGCGAACATATAATCAATTTAAGTTATTTATTTTAAGTTGAATAGATGGTGTTGGCTAAAAAAAATATTTTTAGAATGTATAAAGAATCAAATATTTATACATTTGCAATGTTTATAAACAAAAAACAATAGAATTATGGCTTACATAATAACAGATGATTGTACTGCATGTGGTACTTGTATCGATGAATGTCCGGTAGAAGCGATTTCCGAAGGCGATATCTATGTTATTGACCCCGATATTTGCACAGATTGTGGATCATGCGCTGATGTTTGCCCGGTTGAAGCCATTCACCCGGAAGAATAAAACATTCTTTTAAAACGACATTTTAAAAAGCTCCATACGGGGCTTTTTTTGTTTCTGTTATTTCAATTTTGATGAGCAGAACTTCGTTTCGCTCAGCCCAATTCAAAACCCTCACCCGGTTCACCCGATTCAACAACTTCAACTGATTCAACTGATTCAACCACCCGATAACTATCGGGTTCAACCGATTCAACCAGTTTAACTGCAATTAAGTGGAAGGTCGCTTTGAATTGTCGGGCGTCTGCTCAGAAAGTACCTCAGAGTTTAATTAAACTCCTTTTTCAATTGTGCTGCCCATTTTTTTACCCGTTCAGGTGTTTTATCGGCTTGTGAATCATGGTCGATCGCCAGGCCTACAAATTTTCCATCTTTTTCTGCGGAGGAGAAATAATATTTATATCCCCTTGTGGAGGTGAATCCGACGATCTGATCTTTTACCGGCAACCGGCAATAAATGGTTCCCATCCCATCGGCAAAACTGCCCGGATAGTTTTCCTGGTCGCCCAATCCGAAAAGGGCAATTTTTTTCCCGGTAAAATCGAGATCAACAATGTCGTCGATCAGCAATTCCCAGTCGTCCTGCATATCCCCGATACCCCAGGCTGACGTACCGAAAATGAGGTTTTCATATTGTAAGATATCCTCCGGTTTTGTGTTTTTTATATCATAAATATCCACTGAATCCGCACCCATTTCCTTTTTGATCAATTCAGCGACTTTTTTTGTGCTTCCTGATGTTGTTCCGTAAAATAATCCTGTTTTTTTCATTTGTTCCCGTCAATTTTTCTAAATGAACATTTCACTTTTATTTATGTTTGCAAAGATACATTATTCAGAATTGATATAAATAAACAGAATAACATTGCAGGCCTTTCAAAGGAAATATAAATGGATGATGCTGGCTTTTATACTGAGCCTGGTGCATTCGTTTTTTCCTCACCATCATGGTGATCATCATTACTCAACTCCTGTTTTTTCGGAGTATGAAAATGATGACCCGGCATGGCTGCTCCGCGGTGTTTTTAGTTTCGATCTGGGTGAGGATCACCTCGAACATTACATCGCATCACAAACCCTTACGAATAGCACTGTTAATTTATTTATCGACTTTGTTCTCATTGATTTTTCTTTAAAGAAAACTGAAAAGAAAGACTATCCAATTGCTCAGGTCAGAGATTATCTTCCTCTATCCGGTAACCCATCCACACCGATCACCCGTGGACCTCCCACCACGGCATAACTTCCGTTCAACCCATCGGCCATCTTAACTTTTTCCCATAATTAACATACTTTTTATGATTGAGAAAATTATTGAATTTTCAGTCAGGAATAAGCTGATCGTAGGATTGTTGACGCTGGCCATGATCGCCTGGGGTGTTTACAATTTCACCGTATTGCCGATCGATGCCGTGCCCGACATCACCAATAACCAGGTGCAGGTGATCACCAGTTCGTCATCGCTTGCCCCACAGGAAGTTGAGCAGTTTATTACCTTTCCCGTCGAGATTGCCATGGCCAACATACAGGACGTTACCGAGATCCGTTCGGTCTCCAGGTCGGGCCTCTCCGTGGTCACCATTGTTTTTAAGGATAACGTAAGTCCTTACCTGGCCCGCCAGTTGGTGAGCGAACAGATAAAAATTGCTGAAGGAAATATCCCCGAAGGTTATGGAACTCCTGAAATGATGCCCATCACCACTGGTTTGGGCGAGATCTACCAATATGTGATCGAACCCGAGCCGGGCTATGAAAAGGTGTTTGGCCCGATGGAGATCCGTACGGTTCAGGATTGGATCGTGAAACGCCACCTGTCAGGAATTCCAGGAATTGTTGAGATCAGTAGTTTTGGCGGATTCTTAAAACAATACGAGGTTTCCATCCGGCCTCGTACGCTTGTCGAAATGGATCTTTCCATTCTGGAGGTTTTCGATGCCCTCGAAAAGAACAATCAAAATACCGGCGGAAGTTACATCGAAAAAGGCCCCAATGCCTATTACATCAGGGCTGAAGGAATGATCCATGAAATGGATGACATCCGCAACATTGTGATCAAAAACCGGGGCGGAATACCCATCCTTATCGGTGATGTAGCCGATGTGAAAATTTCTTCACCACCACGATTCGGTGCCATGACCAAAGATGGAAAAGGGGAAGCAGTGGGCGGAATAACCCTCATGCTAAAAGGAGCCAATACGGCGCAGGTGATCCGAAATGTGAAAGAACGGATGGAAGAGGTCAGAAAAACCCTTCCGGAAGGACTTACCGTTCATGCCTATCTCGACCGTGCAACATTGATCAGCAAAACAATCCGAACCGTTTCTAAAAACCTGATCGAAGGAGGCTTGATTGTGATTTTTGTGTTGATCCTTTTGCTCGGGAATTACAGGGCCGGGCTGATCGTTGCTTCCGTAATTCCGATGTCGATGCTGTTTGCCTTTTCGATGATGAACCTGTTTGGTGTTTCCGCCAACCTGATGAGCCTCGGTGCCATCGACTTCGGGTTGATCGTGGATGGTTCTGTCATCGTGGTTGAAGGGATCATTTACCAGATCCATAAACGGGTTCATGAAAAAAGGCTCACCCAGGCCCAGCTCGAGGAGAGCATTGTTGTTGCCGGGAAAAAGGTGAGCCGTTCGGCGGTATTTGGCGTGTTGATCATTCTTATTGTGTATATTCCGATTCTTGCATTCACCGGCATCGAAGG
>JAGQVF010000003.1:69990-73811 GCA_020438135.1 Bacteroidales bacterium
TCGCTCACTTATGTTCCCATGGCATCAGCGTTGTTCCTCGGTAAAAAGATATCGACCAAAGAGGGGATATCCGGACGGATCATCGGTTTTCTGGAACGGGCTCATGCGCCTGTATTAAGCTTCTCTCTGCGGAATAGAAGTTTGTTGTTAACTTTAACCGTTGTTGTGGTTGCAGTTAGCCTCTATCTTTTTTCAAGAATGGGAGGGGAGTTTATCCCGACACTCGAAGAAGGCGACCTCGCAGCACAAATGACACTGGCACCCGGTTCTTCTCTGAACGAAAGTGTCGAGTCATCCACAAAAGCCGAAAAGATCCTGCTCGACAATTTTCCGGAGGTGATCGAAGTGGTATCGAAGATTGGCACTGCTGAAGTTCCAACCGATCCCATGTCGATCGAAGATGCCGATATCATGATCATCCTGAAAAAGAAAAGCGAATGGACCTCCGCAAAGACCAGGGAGGAACTGGTCGATAAGATGAAAGAAAAACTTGCGGTATTACCGGGCCTTTCTTTCGAATTCCAGCAGCCGATCCAGCTTCGGTTCAACGAATTGATGACCGGTGTAAAAGCCGATGTGGCTGTTAAAATTTACGGTGAAGATCTCGATATTTTGTTTGATCAGGCAACCGAGGCAGCCGGGTATATCAAGGACGTTGAAGGTGCCGGTGATGTTAAAGTAGAGCAAATTGTTGGATTGCCGCAGTTGGTCATCCATTATAAAAGGGATGAAATTGCCCGTTACGGACTCAACATCAACGATGTGAACCGGATCATTAAAATGGCTTACGCCGGCGAATCTGCCGGAGTGATCTTCGAAGGAGAAAGACGGTTCGACCTGGTGGTACGGCTGTGTGAAGAGTGCCGCAATGAATTTAAAAGCATTCAAAACCTGCGGATCAATCCCCCTTCCGGTGAAATGATCCTGTTAAGCCAGGTGGCTGATATTTCGATCGAACAAGGCCCTATGCAAATTTCACGCGACGATACCAGGCGCCGCATCACCATTGGTATCAACGTCAGGAATCGCGACGTAGAGTCGTTTGTGAATGAAGTAAACGAAGTGCTCACCGAAAAAATGATGTTGCCACCGGGCTATTACATCACGTATGGCGGGCAGTTTGAGAACTTGCAGGAAGCCCGTAAAACATCCAGTGTGGCTGTTCCCATCGCATTGGTGGCCATTCTTATCCTGCTCTACTTTGCCTTCCATTCGATCAAACAAGCATTGATGATCTTCACGGCGATTCCGCTGGCAGCCGTCGGCGGTATCCTTGCGCTATATCTTCGGGGGATGCCTTTCAGCATTTCGGCCGGGGTAGGCTTCATCGCTTTGTTTGGGGTAGCCGTATTGAACGGTATCGTGCTGATCTCCTATTACAATCAATTAAAAAGCGAAGGAGTTTCGGATTTGATCGAAAGGGTGAAACGCGGAACACGTGTACGTTTGCGACCGGTTATTATGACTGCTTCTGTGGCGGCCCTTGGATTTTTTCCGATGGCCCTCTCAACTGCTCCGGGCGCGGAAGTGCAAAAGCCGCTCGCTACCGTTGTGATCGGAGGTTTGGTCACCTCCACTTTCCTCACCCTGGTGATATTGCCGGTTATTTATGTGGTGTTTAACAGAAAACGAAAAATGAAAAAGAACACGCTGGTCACGATGATAACGATCTTATTGGTGTCGGGGTCTTCGTTATTGCATGCGCAATCCGAACCGCTTTCACTTGAAAAAGCGATAAGCATGGCGATCGAAAACAATCTGTCGCTCGAAAATGCAGGCCTGAAGGTTGACGCAGCTACCAAACTCAAAAAAACCGCGTTTGAGTTGCCTCCGGCTGAATTTGATTATGAAAACGGTCAGATCAATTCAGACCTGATCGATTATAGCTGGTCGGTGAAACAACCGTTTTATTTTCCGACGCGATACACTACGGGCAGCAGGTACCAGGAAGCCTTTCTCAACATGAATGAAAATGAATACAACGTGGTGAAAGCGCAGTTGATCCGGGATGTTAAATTGAAGTATATTGAATGGCTTCAGCTTGCTGAAATTCAGGAACTGCTTGCCCGGAAGGATAGCCTCTATCGCCGGTTAAAACAAACTTCTCAGTTTTTATTTGAAACCGGAAGCATCGACAGGTTAACCCTGATGATGGCGGAAACCGAGTCGGGCAGGGTGACTAATTCGCTTATCGAAGTGGAAGCTGAGCATGCAAGGATTGAACAGGAGTTGATGAAACTGATCAACGCAGAAGGTGAGTTTGTCGCGGAAGAAACCCTGATGAAATTGCCGCTGCCGCTTGTGGAACCGGATACCGTTACGCAGGTGAATACACGGATAAGCTACCTCGAAAGCATGGCCCGGTTCAAGGAGCAGGCGTATAAGAAACAACGCAGTCATTATTTCCCCGATCTGTATGTCGGTTATTTCAACCAAAGCATTGACCATACCACCGGCTTCGAAGGTTTCCAGTTGGGGGCAACCCTTCCCATCTGGTTCTGGTCGAATGCGGGAGAAGTGAAGGCCGGCAAACTTGAGGCAACAATGGTCAGGAATATGATCGATCAGGAGCTTGATTTTTTTAAGCGCGATCTGGAGAACAACCTGGAGGTGCTTTCGGGGTATGCCAGATCGATCGAATATTTCGAAACCGATGCCCTGAAACAATCCGACCTCATTGTTGCCAATACCATTGCCAGTTACGAGTCGGGAAACATTGCCTTTGCCGGCTATGTGCAAAACATGGCGCTGGCTTTCAACATCCGGTTCGAATATCTCGAAACCCTCCGGAAATACAACGAATCCGTTATTCAAACAGAATTTTTATTATCCAAATAAATCATCATGAGAAAGTTAAAAAATCAAATCATATTGATCGCCTCCATCGCTTTTTTATCCGCCTGCGATTCCATGCCTGAGAGCCAGGGCGAAGAATTAGCAAGCAGCACTGAAAGCGGCATCGTGCTTACGCAGGAGCAGGTCCGGCGTGCAGGGATCACTTTGGGCACCATCGAAAAAGTAATGTTGTCGCACGATGTCAATGCCCGCGGGCAGGTCACCGTTCCGCCGCAGGCACGGGCGACGGTGTCGGCAGTTATGCCCGGCATCATCGAATCGATCCGGGTAAATCCGGGTGAGAAGGTTCGCAAAGGTGAGGTACTGGCTACTTACACCCATCCCGGTTTTATAACAATCCAGCAGGAATACCTGGAGCAATTGAATCAATTGGAATTGCTGGAGAAGGATTATGTCCGCCAAAAACAACTCAGGGATAAAAATATCAATTCGGCAAAGGAATTCCAGGAAGTTGAAGCTTCCTATCATCGGACCAAAGCCTCTGTTGAAGCCGGCAAAGCCAGGCTGGCCATGTTACATATCGACGCGGCTTCGCTTGAATCCGGAAACATCATTACATCTGTGCAAATCCTGAGCCCGGTTGCGGGGGTGGTGAACAAAGTGAATGCGAATATCGGGATGAGCGTGGAGCCAGGCATCAGCCTGTTTCATATTCTCAATACCAGCGAACTGTTGTTGCAGGTGAAGGTGTTTGAAAAAGATATGCACCTGGTTGGGCCAGGTCAACGTATCACTTTTAAAACCTCCGGGAATAACGGCGAAGAACTTGTAGCGCATGTAACTTCGGTGGGAGCGATGGTGGAGGATGACACCCGGACCATTGAGGTACTTGCCGCTATTGAAAACCCTGCTGCCGGACTGATCCCCGGTATGTTTGTCTCTTCAAAGATCCATACAAGCGAACAAATGCTTGATGCACTGCCCGAAGATGCGGTGATCATCGAAAACAACAACGAAACATACGG
>JAGQVF010000364.1 GCA_020438135.1 Bacteroidales bacterium
ACACCAATCGATTCGGTGCGGCCGTGACCCAAAATTTCAATTTTGCCATGTTCGTTTTTACGACCGACAATGGCAGCGATTTTCGTCGTTCCAATGTCAAGCCCTACTATGATTTCAGAAGATTTCATATTGTGGTTATTTATTTTTTCTCACAAACTACCTGGTTGTCAAATTTCAGATTGATGGTTTTATAGGCATCCCATCCGGCTCTTTTCATTCCATCTTTGTAAAAAACTTTAAGGTTTTCGAATTTTTTCTCCATGGATGTGATATCGCCAAACTCGATCAACTGCCTCCCTACTTTGGGTACCATTTCATATTCTCCGCTACCTGTAACGTACACCTGCTCGATCTGGGCCCGCAGGAATTCATCGTTCTCAATGTATTGGGCAAGTTTCATCAAATTCAGCAGTTCAACTCCCGATTCGCTATTTATGATATTTAATGTATCAGAATAGGTCGTTTTGATGTTACCACTGGCAACGAGAATGCGCGTCGATAAACCGGTTTTAACAGGAAACAACCTTCCATTCCGGTCGATATAAAAATTCTGACCGCGGTTGTTCACCACCCTGAGAACCGGAATGCGTTGCGATGCCTTCACTTTAAGAATGCCTGTAAGGGTTGAATAGACTTCGGCATTTTCCACAAAATCGATCGAATTCACCAGGTTTTCAATTTCAATTGAATTGATATCCGATAATTTCTTTCCGGTCAGCGAATCGAATGTTTTAAGGATCGGGTTCAATATTTCTGATTCGGAGATCAGCGGTGCCGTTCCATTATAATCAATGTAGACTTCAATGCCTTTACAGGTGGTTTTTTTATGCTCGGTTTCGATAAAGCCTACCAAAACAAACAAGGCTGCAAAAAGCAAAATCCACAAACTTATTTTCATCACTTTTTTCATACCTGCGATTTTTTAGATTCCACAAAGTTTTTGATCGGTTCCACAAGTTCATCGATGTCGCCGGCACCGATGGTAAGTAAAATGTCAAATTCACGGTTTTCAAGGTTTTTGATCAGATCTTTTTTCTCAGAAACGATTCCATCCGTTTTATTCATCAACCGGAGGATCATTTCCGATTCGATGCCCGGCATCGGTTTTTCGCGCGCAGGATAAATGGGCAGCAGGATCACCTCATCCAACTGGTCGAGACTTTTTGCAAATCCTTCGGCATGGTCGCGTGTCCGGGAATAAAGATGCGGTTGAAAAACGCCCACTATTTTTTTCCCTGGATACATGTGTCGCACAGAGTTGAGCAACCCGATGATCTCCTCGGGGTGGTGCGCATAATCATCAATATAGATTAAGTCTTCTGTGATCGATATATGATCGAAACGCCGTTTGATTCCGGTAAATGAATCGAGGGCGGCTGCCAGTTCTTTTGCATCTGCACCGGCTGTTAGGCTTGCAGCTGAAGCGGCCACGGCATTTTCAATGTTGATCAATCCCGGAATGCCCAACCTGATGTGAATATCTCCGTGATCAGGCGTGTTCAGATCAAATTCGTAGGTACCATTTACCTGTCTGATATTTGAAGCAAAGAATTGAGCCTTATTTTCTCTCGAATAGCTGTAAAGTTCAACGTTTCCATCAATTTCGAGGTGAATGCCTTCTTTTGCGATCAC
>JAGQVF010000365.1 GCA_020438135.1 Bacteroidales bacterium
ACCTGGTTTTGGAGCTATGCAAAAGGCCGAATTACAAGGTTATAATCCAAGCTTTTGCATAGCTCCAAAACCAGGTTTTGCTGACAGTGTTTATCAATCTCTTAAAAAGGTGGAAGGAATGAAAATCTGGTTTTCGGACGAGGTTCCTGAACGCCTGCATTATGGATCAAACCCCCGTTGCCTCGATTTTGTGATCGTAGCTGACAGCGGATGGTCTGTCATAGAAAAACAAGGCAAAAAAGTGGGGAAAGGTGCGCATGGATACGACAATACCAATCAAAACATGCATGCCATTTTTTATGCCAAAGGACCGGCTTTCCGGGAAAAATATACAGCTCCGGTTTTTAACAACATCGATATCTATCCTTTAATCTGCGAAATTCTCGAACTGAAACCTGCCCGGGTGGATGGAACTTTGAAAAATGTGGAAGGGATGTTGAAATAAGCTTTATCAATCAGGAAAATCAGTGTTTTTCGTAAATCTTCTCCCCTGCTTTTATGGCTATAGGCAAACGGTTTTCCTCGGGTGGGATCACACACGAAAAACGTGGATTGTAAGCACAATACGGATTGTAAGCCGTATTAAAATCAAGGATCAGCGTATTGCCTGAAGCCGGGAGCAAACAATCGACATAACGACCACCGCCATAGGTTTCATCTCCTGAAGTTTCATCCCTGAAGGGAATAAACAGCGTGCTGTCATTTGGATTCGCATCCTGCATCTTTTTGCTTTGATACACTTTTAGGGAGTACTGATTGTCTTCAAATTCGAACTGGACGGTGCCGTATTCGATATATTCGGGAGCACGTTCAGTGGATGTCCGCATTTCGACAATAGCAGGCTTTTCAGATTTTTCAAGTGTGGCTGTTACCCGGTAATTTATATCAGGCCCGAAATAATGCAATCCTTTAAACACCTTATGCTGCTCCGGAGTAAGGGGTGTTCCTTCGCCATACATCAGTTTGATGTTTTTACCCTGCCGTTGTTTTTGGATCGATTCAACATAAGCAGCCACGCTGTCAGCAGAGATTTGGCCGACCAGCGGAGAAACAGTGATGACCAGAACAAACAAAATCATATTTTTAAGAGAATACATATGCGTTGAAATTTTCCGCTAAAATAGTTTTTTCAAAAAAACGCCAGGATAATTCCCTGCCTTTCATTTGAAGACTCGAAATTGATTGAATTTTTTTTTTGAAAAATCAGAAAATTTTTCAGGAGTGACCTCCCACAACGATCTTCAGGATTTTCACATTCAACACGATGAACCGCCATGCCTGCCAGGGGATAAACTTGCGCCAGAACACCGTGGATTTGGTGGGCATGGGTGCGTACGATTCCTGCGTGTAACCTCTGCGAATGACATCTTTCATTTTTCTGAACTTTAAGTTAACATTACTCCGGCAATAAATACCAGAAAGGATACCCCTTTGCTTTATGCAAAAACATATAATGCATGAACCATTTCATCCAATGGCCGGCCAGTCCGGGTTCACCAACGGTATTTTTAATATCGCGGCCCCACTCCGGATATTTTTGCCAGTCAGGGACAATGGGTGAGACCGTCATGGTAGCTGCAGCACCTTTGGTGAGGCCATATCCTGCCGACACGATACAGGCAGCTCCCATTTTTCCCATCGAAGC
>JAGQVF010000366.1 GCA_020438135.1 Bacteroidales bacterium
CCACATTCAATCTATTCTTCTACATTTGTCATCGTAATACACATGGCAAATTCAAAAAACATCACCGGCATTATTCTCTCAGGCGGACAAAGCAAACGCATGGGAAAGGATAAGGGGATGGTCCTTCTCGACGGAAGACCTTTGGTTGCTTATTCTATATCAGCCTTTACGGGCCTTTTTTCTGATATATTGATCGGTGCCAACAATAAGGATTACCAACGATTCGGTTTGTCGGTCATCGCTGATGAGATCCAGGGGATTGGCCCGGCCGGAGGCATTTTATCCTGTCTGAAAGCCAGCCAAACACACGGTAACTTAGTCTTGTCATGCGATATGCCCCTGATTACGAAACCAGTGATCACCACTGTTCTGAAGCAGCGATCTGAGTTTGATGCAGTGGTGCCTGTGCATGATGGTCATCCCGAACCGCTTTGTGCTTATTATTCCAAAAATGCCATTCCTGTTTTTGAGGAAATGATCAAAAAGGGTATGTACAAACTTCGGTTAATTTTAGAAAAGCTGAATTGTTTTTACACCGATATACACAAATCAGGGATTGACCCCTCGGCTTTCGAAAATGTGAATACCCCGGAAGATGTGAAACGGATCGAAGCGAGGTTAAAATCCCGAAACAAATGAATCAACATAAGCGTGTTACACCGGTCAGGTTGAAACCTGTATGGCTAAAAGCAGCCGTGCTGGGCGGATTGTGGGCCTCCATTGAGATCATCATCGGAAGTTTTTTCCACAACCTGCGCCTGCCCTTTGCGGGAACCATGCTTGCTGCGAATGCTACTGTTTTAATGATCGCTTTTTACCAAATGTGGCCCGAAAAAGGATTGATCTGGCGCGCCGGACTCATTGCCGCTCTCATGAAGTCGATCTCACCAAGTGCGGTCATACTCGGACCGATGATCGGCATCATGTCCGAAGCGCTCCTCATCGAGATATGTATCAGGGCATTCGGGAACAATCTGGTCTCTCTATCACTGGCTGGTGCGCTTAGCGTGTCGAGTGCCCTCATTCATAAAATTGGCAGCCTGCTGATCTTATACGGATTTAACATCGTAAAACTGTATGTAGATATTTTCAAATACCTCGCAAAACAAGTCCGTATCGAATCCATCGATCCCTGGTTGCTGGTTTTTATCGCATTGGGTGTCTATTCTGTTTTAGGCATAGGCTCTGCCTTCCTGGGTTGGAAAATCGGCAGAAGGTCATTAAGTTCAACATCCAAACATCCGGAAATAGAGAATAAGCAACAAGAGAGGGAAGATATCCTGGCTGTTGATCCGAAGCAGCGATTTTCAATCTTATTGTTTTTCACTCATTTAATCCTGATACCGTCAGGACTTCTCTTGCTCAATTACATGAAACTATTACCCGGAGCTGTTTTCGTAGTCATGTACGTCGCCTTTTGTATTTTGATTTACAAACGTTCGCTCAGGCGCCTAAGAAAACCCACATTCTGGTGGCAGTTGGCCCTGTTGACGCTCCTTGCTTCAATTTTCTGGAATGGGGTAAATTCTGAAGGATCGCTTTTCGAAACCGAAGGATTGATCATTGGCCTGGAAATGAATATCAGGGCTTTGTTTGTTGTGATTGCATTTTCATCCTTCGGGGTTGAATTGCGCAACCCGGTAATCCGTGATTTTTTATTCAGCAAAGGATTTGATAAAATTTATACCGCCCTGGGTCTTTCTTTCACGGCATTGCCTGCAATGATCGAAGCGATGCCGGGTCCTAAAAAGTTCCTGCTTCATCCGGTGGAAGGGTTTTCAGCAATGATGGTGGATGCTCAACACTGGTTGAAGGTTTTCACTGCCAGGCAGGATGATGTAATATAACGATTTTGAATTGAACATTAAATATCGATCATTTGTAAACTATAATGTGCACATTCCTGAATCGGAATTGTTGTGAAAAATAAACTGGTAAATAAAAAAGAAAGACTTAACATGAAAGCAATCTGGAACGATCAAATAATTGCTGAAAGTGATGAAACCATAAATGTGGAAGGGAATGCTTATTTCCCTCCCGGGTCTGTTCATAAAGATTTTTTGAAACCAAGTGATACCCATACGGTTTGCCACTGGAAAGGAACCGCATCTTATTATGATGTGGTGGTTGACGGGCAGGTAAACAAGGACGCTGCCTGGTATTATCCCGATCCTTCAGAAAAGGCTTCCGCGATTAAAAACTATATTGCTTTTTGGCGGGGTGTTCAGGTTGAAGAATAAGATCTCAAGTTTCGATCCTCTGCCGTTTTTTTGGGCATTTGCTGCTTCCTTTTATTTGAGGAATGCGGGCTGATTGTTATTTTTTAAGTACCGCAAAAATTAACAAAATCCAGCCTGCAATGAAACTCAGCCCGCCAATTGGCGTGATGGCACCTATCCAGCGAATGCCCGAAATAGCCAGCACATAAAGGCTTCCTGAAAAGACCACGATCCCAATGCCAAGCAGCAAGGCCGACCAGTTGAGTAGGTTGGAAGGCATATACAAAGAAAGAATACCCACCAGCAACAATCCAAGTGCATGGTAAAAATGGTATTCAACACCGGTTTTGTAAATCTGCAAAAGATCATCGGCCAGTTTTTCTTTGAGGGCATGTGCACCAAAAGCACCGATGGCGACGGCAAGGGCCAAAAATATTGCTGCTGAAATTATTATCGTTTTGCTCATATCTTCTCACATTTTAAGTTTTCAAAGATAATGAAAGCGAAGATTTTAGGCTTGATATTGCTGGTCTTTCAATTGTCATTGCAATCAGATTTTAAATTACAGATTTTTTCCGACTCCCTTATCGTGAACAATATGTGACCTTCCGGGGTTTTTAAAATATTTTAGAATCCCGTGATAATTTCGTGATAACTGCATATTTTTTTTGCAACGCGTTTAACCAATAATGAACAAACAATGAAAAAGACATTATTACTTTCTGTTTTATCAATCGTATTGATTTTTGAGTCAACCCGATCCATTGCCCAGGAGTATAGCTTTGAAGATTTTGTAGGAACCTGGCATGGAACGATTTTTAGCCCATCCACCAACGGATCCACTGTTCCGATGACCATGGAAATTCAGGCAAACGGTTTTTACACCGAAACTTCGGGTGCACTGATGCCTTCGTTGTATCCCAATACACAGGAGTGTGAATATGAAGCATCCACCAACCGTATGCACTGGTGGTACCTGGGAACTGCCTGGGGCGGCCAGTATTTCTATGATCATTTTTATTATGAGGTGGTCTATTTTCAGAATGATACGTTGGAAATGCACTACAATTACTGGGATGACCCGATGCCTCATCCCGGGATTGGAACTATTATGCTGGTGAAAGAAAACCTCACACCGGCACCCGCAGCATTGCAGCTTGTAATGAACGATTTCAATATGGAACTTACCTGGACTGAGCCCCAGATCGGTAGTGGAAATCCGGCAAACCCCGATGCATACAACGTTTATTATAAAATGGACGAAGGCCCTTACACCCTGTTGGAAACCACCACCAACACTGGCTTTTCACATGAAAATGTAACCATGGCCGGATCACACGGCTATTATGTTACTGCTGTTTATGGCGGGGAAGAGTCAGGTGCATCCAACCAGGTCGAAATTGTTTTAACAACACCCGAACCTACCGCCCTGCAAAGTCAGTTGCTGGCCGACAATGTTGTGCTCAACTGGGATGAACCTGAAGGAAATCTGCCGATAGCCATGCTGCAGGGATACAATATTTACCATAAATTCAACGATGATGAGTTTGCGCTGTTGATGTTCACCGAATCGAATTTTTACACCCATCAGGAGATATTACCCGGAATGCACAGCTATTATGTAACTGCAGTTTATGACGGCGCTGAATCGGAGGCTTCCAATGAGGTTGTGGTTGAGTTCCTCATTTCAGGTATTGAAGATG
>JAGQVF010000051.1 GCA_020438135.1 Bacteroidales bacterium
GAGGCCTTCAAAAATGATGCGTGCAGCTTTATACAGGTTTGTATCTTTCGACCAATGGTAAAAATCGCGGTACGGATTATCTTCCGACTTTCTGGATTCCTGAAACCAGGGATGTTCATCCGAGGTGTGATTGATGGCAATATCAAAAATCACTTTGATACCGCGATCGTGTGCTTCCTGCAAAAATTCCCTGAACAGTTTCCGTTGTTCTTCCAGCGATGCATCTTCCGGCAGACCCAACAATTCAAATCGGATGCGATCGTAATTGCGGATATCAAACCCGGCATCTTTCATTGGAGAATCAAGTATGGGGAGCAGCCACAGGCAATTTACACCCAGAGCTTGCAAATAATCCAGCTTTTTCTTCAGTCCTATGAAATCTGAATTGAAAAGATCTACGTAAAGGGAATATACGATGGCGTCTTTGTACCATTCGGGTTGATGTGAAGCGTATTCAATCGATTGTTTTGCTTTATCGATTTCCTGAATAAAATCTTCGAGTTGCTTACGGGTGTTAGCAGGATATAACTTATCCCAATGATCTTTGAGGTTTGAATACAAATTCATTTTTAAAAATTTGCGTGCAAAGATAATGAATCTGAATTCGAAATAAATGAGGGCAATTTAAAAAAAGGCCACCCCACGGGATGGCCCTTACATGCTTTATAACCAATAAACAAAGCAGAATTAATTGATCTTAAGCATTCTCTTTGTCAGCATTAATTGATCGTTCAACCAAATGGAGTAGAAATAAACTCCCGGTTCAACATAACTACCTCCCCTTTTGGTCCCTCTCCAGGATATTTCATGCCTACCGGCTTGCTGTTCTCCCGGTTCGAAACTGATAACCTCCTGTCCTGTAATATTTTTTATACTGATTTTAACCGTCGATGTTTCAGTAAGATCATAACTGATCGTGGTTTCATCGGCAAACGGATTGGGATAAGCTTCGCAATCAAAATGCTTCGGCACAGTCAGTCCCATATCCAATCCAACATAAACATCACCTGTGGCCATAACTTTCACGCAGAAATTGCCTGTATTTTGGTAGCCTGAGGGATCGTCGTAGTCGTAAAAGTCTTTCCATTCATCATCTTCCATGTAATAACTCTGGCCTGTTTCGGCTTTGGATGGAACTTCTGACTTGGAACTATTTCCACATAACAGGACCGGCACAATGGAAGTTCTGTCGTATGGCATTCCACCCTCAGACAGATAGAGGTATACGTAAAAATCATTACCATAACCCAGCATGAAAGGTTCGTCCAATTCCACTGCATGAAGTCCCGAATAATCGATATGGCCACTCAAACTGGCAAGCTCATTACTTAATTCGGAACCATCGAAATCATCATAAATTTTCACAACATAATTCACGTTGTGAACGGCAGTGAAGAAACTTACAGCTTCCAGGTACTGATCGCCCTTCATCTCAAAGGCATTGATCACTTCCGTTGTGTTGGGTTTCGTATCACGCCATCCATGATAATCGTGATAATAGACATAATTATAAGGAAATGGCTCACTGTTGATAAAACTCACTGCACCCATTTCGGGATGTTGCCCGGCATGTTTATCATAATATGAAATCCAGAAATAGCCGTCGTTACCCCAGTTGGAACCCCAGCTGTTTTTAACCAGCCAGGCGCCGTTTCCGGGAGTTCCGGCGATTTCACGATCATCATCCCAGCCAATGATCGCAACCGAATGATTTGGATCAAACGTAGAGCTCATGGGTTGGTAATGTTCGTATTCACTATTGATAAAACCATTGGTGTAGCACATACAAGTGGCCACCACGCCCTCTGTCATTAGTCTTTCCTTGATCATTCCGATATTCTCGAGGTTTTCTCCCATTACAAACCATTCAACATCCCTTGAATAGTAAAGACTATAGGATGTATCAAAACGGCTTGGTGCTGTTTGGAACCAGTTGTCATCCAGTTCAGTATCATCATTTGCATCGGGGCTGTAAACCATTCCTTCACCCCTTGACATATACGCTGTTGCCACTCTGTAATCACCACCCTGGTGCACTTCAAGTCCCTGTCCGTTGTTGAATGGTGGACTCACATCCTGATTGTAATATTCATTAAATCCATCCCACCAATCAAGGTGATATTCAGCGAGGTTTGGTTCCGGATCCTGCTGCTGATTTTCCCAGTTTCCATTCATGATCAGATTTCCTTCGATGGCTGCCATGGTGCCGTGTGTCCAGCAGGTGCCACTGGTCTGGCTTTTCACGGAGCTAACATAATCTTCACCATTGTAGTTTCGAAGATCAAATATTACAGGAAATCCCTCACCGGAAATGGGCAGGCTAATAAAATCAACCCATCCGCAGTCATCTCCATTGGCAACACTGTAATCTTTTTCATATGACCATTTGAAGGTATGGGTTCCGGCACTAACTTCATAAGTAACCTCTTCCCAGCCTTCCTCTCCGGCCCACTCATCTATCATCGTGTCGTCGATATAAAAACGGAGATAGTCGTAATCTGCTTCTGAAGAAACTTTTCTGAAGAAAGAAATTACATCATCATTTTCAACTTCAAGTGTTAAAATAAGTTCTGATTCGGACTGATTGCTGATGGCTCCCGATTTAGCCGAATATGTGCCTTCAAAAGGATTTGAAGTTGTGATTTCCCAGTCTGCATTTCCATCGAAAGTCCAGTCGTATGAAGAAAAATCTCCAGATTCAAAATCTTCAACAATTCTTCCCACCTTGAACGAAAAGTCATAATCATAATTGAATGTATTACCATTCGAATTACAATCAACCAACACCATTGCTTCTACCACGTGGCCCAAAGGTGTAGTCCCTGATGCAGTAGCTGTAACTGTCGCTTCAACAGTTTCACCTGCTTGTATGGTTCCAAAATTTAGTTCTGTAACATTAACAGATACATATGGATCTGAGATATCCAATGTCCCAAAAGCATTTGTAACATCATACAATCCACCATTTGTCATGCTGATAACCAAATCAAAGGTTTCTCCTGGATCAGCAAATCCATTATTATTACCGGTCGGGTCAAGGATTTCTATTTGCCCCATATCCAAAGCATATACAGTTTGTGTTAAGACTTTAATACAAAAGTTTCCGCTATGCTGAAATCCCGAAGGATCGTCGTAATTATAAAAATCTACCCACCCTTTGGTATCCGACCAATAGTAACTTTGATCCTCTTCAGCAGCAGAGGTCACAATGGTTTTAGAACCACCTCCAAGCAGTACGGGCACATCTGAAGTCCTGTCATATGGGATACCTCCTTCTGATAAATAGAGGCAAACATAAAAGTCATCCCCCAGGGTCAGATCAACCGGTTGGGCTAAAGGAATGGTATGCAATCCGCTATACTCCATAATTCCGTTGACAGATGAAAGTTCATTGGAAAGAACACCTCCAATAAAATCGTCATATATAACTACATCGTATATAATATTTTCACCGGCTGTGAAAAAGCTCACAGCAGAGGCCGTTTCATTTGCTGAAGCGATATACTTATTAAATACTTCATCTGCAGTGGTTAATGTATCTCTCCAGCCATGATAATCATGATAATAAACATTGTCATAGGGCATTGGAACAACCTCCTGAAAAGAGACTGCGCCCATTTCAGGATTTTGGCATGCATGTTTGTCATAATAAGATATCCAGAAATAACCTCCATCGCCCCAACCAGAACCCCAGCTGTTTTTTACCAGCCAGGCTCCATTTCCCGGGGCTCCCTGAACCACCCTGTTGTTATCCCAGCCGATAATGGTCACTGAATGATTTGGTTCCTGTGTAGATGAAACCGGCTGATAGTGTTCATATTCGCCATTGATGAACGAGCTGCTATAACACATACAGGTCGCCATCGCACCTTTTTCCATTATCATAGTTTTTATCAGGTCCATGTTCTCAAAGTTTTCACCAAGTGTATACCACTCCACATGCATCGGGTAATATTTGTGATATTCCGGTTCAAAGAATGAAGGAGCATTATTGTACGATTGTGCGTCAATATCCCTGACACAACCATCACCCCTTGATATATAAGCCGTGGAAACGCGGTAGTCTCCTCCCTGATGCACTTCCAAACCCTGTCCGTTGTTCAGTGGCGGGTTAAGATCGGCATTGTAATAATCGTTATAACCGTTCCACCAATCGAGATGGTATTCTGCCAGATTTGGTTCACCGGTTTCTCCGGCTGCAGCCCAATTTCCGGTCATCAACAGGTTACCTTCCATGGAAGCCATTGTGCCATGTGTCCAACAGGTGCCTCCCTGCTGACTTTTAACACTGGTTACGTAGTTATTTCCATTGAAGTCCCTCAGGTCGAACGAGGCAGGAGGTTGTGCTATTATCACTGCAAATCCCAGTGATAAAACTAAAAGCATGGTAAATCTTATCATGATAACATCGTTTTAAAAAATATATATAGCAGACAAATATAAAAAACTTAAAGTTGCAACAAAGTATTTAGAAGGTATTTTACCGAATATATCACTACAATATTCGTAATTAAAGAAATTACTATTTTTGACCATAAATTTCTTCCAAATGAGAATGAAAACATTCAGGTTGCTTGTTATCTCCGCTTTAGTTATGATACTTCTACCATTGGTATCCTTCTCCCAGGACTCAATCCCGGAAGATTTTTGTATCTCGGCGCAGGAGTTAAAATTGTATAACCTGATTAATGACTACAGGAAAGCAATGACTTTACCGGAGATATCACTTTCTCAATCATTGTGTTACGTAGCCAGAAGTCATGCCAGGGATTTATTTATTAACAGACCTGATTCAAACACATGCAATTTTCACAGTTGGTCAGACAAAGGCCCCTGGAAAGCATGTTGTTATGAAAAAGAAATTAAGGATAGATCATGTATGATCGAAAAACCGGCCGAATTCACACCATACACAGGAAAAGCTTACGAAATTATATACTGGGAGAACAAACAAGCTACGCCTGAACGGGCCTTCGATCAATGGCGTGAAACTTCTGTAGCCAGATCATTAATTACCAACTTTAAAGAATGGGAAGAATTCGAATGGAAGGCAGTGGGCATTGCCGTTTATGAAGGTTTTGCAATTGCATGGTTCGGGACTTCCCCTGAACAAAACTCAAAAACCAGGGTTTGCGAATCAGGACAAATAATTGAATTTAAGGTAGCGGAAGTCCTAAACGAGGCTCTGATCATCAATGCCCCCACAAATCGAAGTTATCTGATATTCGGGAGCTTTAGTTCGTTAGAAGATGCTAAGATTCAGCAGGAAAAATATATTGCTGATGGATTTAAAAAAGCCAAAATTATTGATAAGGATAATAAATTCAGAATTTCGCTTGCAGATTATCCCACACCTGAGTTGGCGGCTGAAGCAAAAAAAGAACTCCCTTCAAAATTTAAAAATGCCTGGATATTAACTTTTTAAAGTGCTGTTTAATCTCTTCCCAGTATTTTAGCCATTGTGATCCCGATTTCTGCAGGAGAATCTACAACCGTTACGCCACATTCTTCCAGCACTTTTTTCTTGGCTTGTGCAGTATCGTCTTTCCCACCAATGATGGCTCCCGCATGGCCCATTGTACGGCCTTTTGGTGCGGTTGCTCCGGCGATAAAACTAACAACAGGTTTGGTGCCATGTTCTTTTACATAACGAGCAGCATCAGCCTCCATGTTTCCACCGATTTCACCGATCATAACAATACCTTCGGTCTCCGGATCATTCATTAACAGTTCTACCGCTTCTTTAGTAGTTGTTCCAATAATTGGATCGCCACCTATTCCAATCGCAGTCGATTGTCCCAATCCCTGCTTGGTAAGCTGATCCACTGCCTCATAGGTGAGGGTTCCGGAGCGCGAAACAATCCCGATAGTTCCTTTGGAATGGATAAAACCAGGCATGATACCAACTTTAGCCTCTCCGGGAGTTATCACCCCCGGGCAATTGGGTCCGATCATGCGACTCTTTTTATCTTTCAGATACTCTTTTACTTTTACCATATCCTGAACCGGAATACCTTCCGTTATGCAAATTATTACTTCAATACCGGCATCTGCAGCTTCCATAATGGCATCTGCAGCAAAAGCCGGGGGCACGAATATCAGGGAAACATCTGCACTGGTCATTTCAACCGCATCCTTTACGGTGTTAAAAACCGGCTTATCTAAATGTGTAGTGGAACCTTTGCCCGGAGTTACACCACCAACTACATTTGTACCGTATGCAATCATCTGACTGGCATGAAAAGTTCCTTCCGTCCCGGTGAATCCCTGGACGATAATTTTTGAATCTTTATTAACTAAAACACTCATTTTTATTGTTCTAAGTTTCGGAGGGTGCAAAGATAAAGCTTTTGCTACTTGCAGCGAAAATATTCCTAATTTTGTTTATCCTATCAATAAAACACAAGAAGTTATGGCAGATAAAACCCATCTTTCAGGATCGACCGAAACAATTTGCGCACTGGCAACCCCACCGGGAATCAGTGCAATTAGTGTGGTCAGAATCTCTGGTCAGAATTCAATTGCAATTTGTGAAAAGATATTTTTCCCAAAAAATCGAAGTTTACAATTAACTTCCGCTGATACGCATACCATCCATTTTGGTGAAATCCGCAATAAGAGCGAAACGATCGATGAAGTTTTATTAAGCATTTTTAAAGAACCGCATTCGTATACCGGTGAGGATTCAGTTGAGATTTCCACCCATGGATCTCCTTATATCCAGCAAAAGATCATTGAATTATTAATTGCACAAGGTATACGCTTGGCGCAACCGGGTGAATTTACGTTACGGGCATTTCTCAATGGGAAGTTTGATCTTTCGCAGGCTGAGGCAGTAGCCGACCTTATTGCATCGCATTCAAAAACTTCTCATGATTTGGCACTTAATCAGATGCGCGGATCATTTTCTTCACGGATAAAAGAACTTCGTGAGCAATTGGTACAGTTTGCCTCTCTTATTGAACTGGAACTTGATTTTAGTGAAGAAGATGTAGAATTTGCCAATCGTGAAGATCTGCAGAATTTATTAGCAACCCTGACAGATGAACTGGAAAAACTGATTGAATCTTTTTCATTTGGTCAGGTTGTGAAAAAAGGAATACCTGTTGCCATTGTGGGTGAACCAAATGTGGGAAAATCCACATTGCTTAATGCAATACTGAACGAGGAGCGTGCCATTGTATCGGATATTCCAGGAACAACCAGGGACACGATAGAGGATGTGATAACCCTGCAGGGAGTGTCGTTCAGGTTTATTGATACTGCAGGTTTACGTGAATCTGCGGACAAAGTCGAACTGATTGGAATTGAAAGAACCTATGAGAAAATTGACCAGGCAAAAATCATACTTTTTGTGTTTGATGTAAGCCAAACAAAATGCCATCAGGTAAGGGAAATGTTGAAGGATTTCAAACAACATATCCGGAAAAGTCAAGATGCCAGTGCTAAAGAGAAGACTTTCATTATGGTGGCCAACAAAACCGATCAATTGGTTGAATCTCCCGATGATTTCAAAAAAATGGTTGAAATGGGATGCATTTTTGTATCTGCAAAACGCAAGGAGAATGTCAATCTGATCCTCGATAGGTTAAGCGAATACGTAGAACAGGAATCGATAACGGATTCAACTGTAGTTTCAAATACACGGCATTTTGAAGCGTTGTCGAAAGCCCTCGAATCGGTAAATAATATAGAAGCAGGATTTAAAAATCAGCTACCATCTGACCTGATTGCTATCGATATCAGACAGGCATTGCATCATCTCGGTGAAATTACAGGAACGGTTACCACCAATGAAATCCTGGATAATATTTTTTCGAAGTTTTGTATCGGAAAGTAACAAAAACCTCTTTTTCGAAAACTTATTCCGCTACAATAACAGGATAAGCAAAAGGATGATGATGATCGCTCCTCCTGAGATATAAATCCCAACACTTTTTTCTTTTAGCTCTTTTTTGATTGATTTCACTTCCTTGCGAAGTTTTTTCTTTTCGGCAGCGGTCAGGTCTGATTTATCCATATCCCTTATTTCTTCAAGCCTTACTACAAGAGCCTTTGTTTTATCGTCCAATTGTTCGCTTGCATCATTTTCCGTTGATTTTATCTCATCTGATCCGGCGAAAATTAAGTGGGGAAAGATTGTCATCGAAAGAACAAGCAAGAATGGTATAGATAGTTTTTTCATATTGTAAAGATTTTCCATGTCATTTTCAAACTATATTCCATCCCCTTACTCCGACCGACAATTAAACTGTCAAAACATTGTTTTCCAGGTTCCTGTAATGAATTTTACAATAACATCCGCACAGGATTTACCCATGATTAATTGTGGTTCTAAATACACACTTTAGAAAAAGATTTCTCCACCTCAGGCAAAACATTACTTTGCTTCGTTGAACAAACATTTTGTAAATATCTGCCGTTTCTTATCTTTGCGCGCTATTAATATTCATTATAAATAACCGAAATGTCGAAAGTTGCTTTAATCACAGGAATAACAGGTCAGGATGGTGCATATCTCGCTGAATACCTGCTAAAAAAAGGATACACGGTTCATGGTCTAAAAAGGAGAGCTTCTCTGTTTAATACCGACCGTATTGATCACCTCTACCAGGATCCTCACGAGAAGGACCAGAAACTTTATCTTCACTACAGTGACTTAACAGACTCCACCAATCTCATCCGGATCATCAGCGATACAAAACCGGATGAAATTTACAACCTGGCTGCTATGTCGCATGTTAAAGTGAGTTTTGATACTCCCGAATACACAGCTAATGCCGATGGAATAGGGGCCCTTCGAATGCTTGAGGCGATTCGCTTTCTTGGATTATCAGAAAAAACCCGTTTTTACCAGGCATCAACCAGTGAGTTATATGGACTCGTACAGGAAGTGCCCCAATCGGAAAAAACACCGTTTTACCCCAGGAGTCCATATGCTGTTGCAAAACTATACGCCTACTGGATAACAGTGAACTACCGCGAAGCTTATAACATCTTTGCGAGCAATGGAATCTTGTTTAATCACGAGTCTCCGGTTAGAGGTGAAACATTTGTGACACGAAAAATCACGATGGCTGTGGCCAAAATAGCACTCGGCCTTCAGGACAAATTATTCCTCGGAAATATGTCAGCTAAACGTGATTGGGGTCATGCCAAAGATTATGTGAAAGCGATGCATTTGATCCTTCAGCACGATCGACCTGACGACTTTGTTGTGGCAACAGGAGTTACAACTGAGGTCAGAGATTTTGTTAAACTCGCATTCGAAGAAGTTGGTATTGAAATTGAATTCAGTGGTGAAGGCATCCATGAAAAAGGAAAAGTTGTTAAATGCAACAATCCCAACTATCAAATTGAACCGGGAAAAGAAGTCGTAAATGTTGATCCGCGATATTTCAGACCAACTGAAGTTGAACTGTTAATAGGAGATCCTGCCAAAATTAAAAAGGAACTGAACTGGGAACCTGAATACGACCTGAGAGGATTGGTAGGTGATATGGTTAAATCGGATCTCGTTTTGGTTCAACGCGACAGGTATCTGAAAGAAGGAGGTTATACCGTTATGAATTATTTCGAATAATATGAATAAAGAGAGCAAGATATATATTGCAGGACATAATGGATTGGTCGGGAGTAGTATTGTAAAAATCCTCAGGGAAAAAGGATATTCCAATTTTGTGTTCAGATCATCCTCAGAACTCGACCTGGTTGATCAGCAGGCTACCTTTGATTTTTTTGAAAATGAAAAGCCGGAATATGTATTTCTCGCAGCGGCAAAAGTTGGTGGAATACATGCCAATAATACTTTCAGGGCAGAATTTATCTACAAAAACCTGATGATACAAAACAATGTGATTCATTCAAGTTATGTATCCGGTGTTAAAAAACTGTTGTTTCTCGGCAGCACATGCATTTATCCGAAAATGGCCAACCAGCCGATGAAGGAAAACGAACTGCTGACCAATATACTTGAATATACCAATGAGCCCTATGCCATTGCCAAGATTGCCGGCATTAAAATGTGCGAATCATATAACCTGCAGTATGGAACTAATTTCATTTCGGTGATGCCAACCAATCTGTATGGCTTTAATGATAACTTCGATCTTGAAAAATCACATGTTCTCCCGGCATTAATCAGGAAGATGCATATTTGCAGATGTCTGGAAAATGATGATTACGAAGCCATCAGAAAAGATTTTTCCGGTTATCCGAATACAATAGGAAGCGAAGCAACGAAGAATGAGATTGAAACATATCTCACTAAATTCGGGATTCGCAAAAACGATGGCAAAGTCGTATTACATGTATGGGGAAGCGGTAAACCTTATCGTGAATTTTTATGGGCAGAAGATATGGCAGATGCCTGTGTCTTTTTAATGGAAAATGTTGATTTTGAAAAGATGGTAGAAGCCAGCGATATTGATGACAGCGAAATCAGAAACACCCATTTAAACATTGGAAGTGGCGAAGAGATATCAATAAAGGAACTTGCATATCTGGTAAAAAAGATTATTGGTTTTACTGGTGAAATAAAATTTGACCCATCAAAACCTGATGGTACACCTCGTAAACTAACGGATCCATCCAAGCTTCATGCACTGGGATGGAAGCATAAAATAAAATTGCCTGATGGCATCCGTATGGTTTATGAACATTACAAAAACAGATAAAAAAAAAGTCCCGCCAATGGCGGGACTTTTTACACTATTGCTTAATCAATTTAGCAATGTGCGACACCTCTCCATGTTGAAAAGTTAGTATATAAATACCATTGCTCAACCAGGACAAGTCGAGGTTCGTATGTAAACCTCCCTGTAAATCTTTAAACTCTTTGCGAAGAACCACCTCTCCTTTAACATTCAAAACTGCCAGCACCATTTCATGATCATCGAAATTTTCAACATCCACGCTCACCTGATCAATCACAGGATTAGGATAAACTGAATATGAAGTTTCAGGCAGTTGTAAATCATTATCCACTCCCGTTATGTCACCGTTGCCTTCAGAATCGTTGTAGATACTGATATTTACCTGTATAACAGCACTCGATTTCAGCATTTCCGGTGAATCGTCAGACACACCCACATTGAGGTAGTATGTATGCATTTCGTCAGGTAAAAGGCTCATTGGATCAGCAAGGATCAGGTTGCCTGACAGCGCATCTACCAGCCACTGACCATTTTCATTTCCTTCCAGTATTTCATAAACCAAATCCTGTCCTGCATCGGGTTCATCAGCCAGAATATTACCAATATTCACTGAAGTACCTCCATTTATATCGGGAAGCAGGATCATACCATTGATCTGAACACTAAAGGTTTGCGCATAGATCACGGGTGGTTCATTAATATCAGTCAGAGAAACTGTAATATCAGCTGTGCTGCTTAGTGTACCTGCACCATTATCTTCAACCTCAACTACAAGGTTAAATTCACTGTTTTCCTCAAAGTTTAATGCAGTTGAATTATTAACTATGATCTCACCACTACCGGCATTGATTGAAAATGCATTGGAATAATTTCCGGATACAATAGAGAATGACAGGGTCTGTCCCAGGTCGGGATCACTGGCTTGCACAATTCCCACTGAGCTTGTGTTCGAAGTGTTTTCAGCAACAACAAATCCCTGATCAGTAATCTCAGGAGCCTCATTCAGGTCGTCAATATTCACGGTTACCACTGCCTCTGCAAACAAATTGCCGGTTCCATCATCAGTTACTTTCACACCAAGGTTAAAAACCGGGTTGGTCTCAAAATCAATCATCGACTGATTGTTTACTGTAATTGTGCCGTTTGATGCGTTTATGCTGAATGCATTACCTGTATTACCTCCTGTTATGGTCCAGGTTAAGGATTGCCCGTTGTCAGGATCACTTGCAACTACAGCACCCACATTTGAACCGGATGAAGTGTTTTCATTGATTGTAAAAGACTGATCAGATATTTCGGGAACTTCATTTACATCATTTACGTTGATAGTCATCATAGCCTGACTGCTTAGCGCACCGGCTCCGTTATCAGTAACTTCAACCACCAATACGTAAGCATTCATTGTCTCAAAATCCAGTAATATACCATTGTTAACTGATATTGTTCCATTACCGGAATTCAAGTCAAACACATTATCCGGATCTCCGGCAATAACCGCAAAAGTTAAAGATTGTCCGTTATCCGGATCAGATGCTGCTACTGTACCGACACCTGTTCCTGAAACAGAATTTTCGTCAATCGAAAAAGACTGATTCATAATTTCAGGGACTTCATTGATGTCATTCAGGTTAACAGTTATGGTTGCCTGACCTGAAAGCGATCCAACACCATTATCAGTTGCAGAAACAACCAGTGAAAATGATGGATTGGTTTCAAAATCAATTGATGAAGCGCTGTTAACAGTTAAATTCCCTGTTGAACTGTTGATTGCAAATGCATTTCCAATGTTTCCCGATACGATGGCAAAGGTCAAAGTTTGCCCGTTATCCGGGTCGGATGCCAAAACTGTGCCCACGCCTGAACCTGCTGCGGTATTCTCATCAATGCTAAAAGTTTGATTCGAAATTACCGGCATTTCATTCACATCGTTTACGGTAATAGTCATCATTGCCTGCCCTGAAAGCGACCCCTCTCCATTATCTTCTACTTCAACCATGAGACTGAAGGATGTTGTGGTTTCAAAATCAAGCAGAGATGGATTATTAATTGTTAAGCTTCCTGATGAAGCATTCAGTGAAAAAGTATTTCCGGAATTCCCCGATAGAATCGTATACGTCAGTGATTGTCCATTATCCGGATCAATAGCTACTATTGTTCCAACAGAAGTTCCCGAAGCAGAGTTTTCGTCAATCGAAAAAGATTGGTTTGATATTTCGGGGACTTCATTGATATCTGTGAGGTTGACCGTGATGTTGGCATTAGCTGAAAGAGGTGCAGAGCCATTATCCGTTACCTTTATTATGAGCGAAAAAGAAGGATTCGTTTCGAAATTTATTGATGAAGCATTATTGATGGTTAAATTACCGGTTCCGGAATTGATTGCAAATGCATTGCCGCTATTTCCTGAAACAATTGAATACGTAAGGGTTTGCCCGGCATCGGGATCGGTGGCAACAACGGTACCGACTGATGTGCCACTCGCACTGTTTTCAGCAATACTGAAGTTTTGATTAAGAATAACCGGGTAGCTGTTAGTTGACCCCGTACCATCACAATATTCATGTGATCCGATATCCTGAACTCCAATCGGGACTGACTGGCAGCCAAAATCAATTGTATCCCCTGTCATGGTTCCAACATCAATCAAATCTGCGGCTCCGGAAGTCAACGAATAATCTCCCTTTTCCCAATCATTCCATCCGAACTCAGAAGAAAAGTTCGAAATATCACCCTGGTAAACCTTCGAAGTATTCGAATAAGTAGCCCCCAATAGTGGTGTAGTTCCGGGTCCTGCAGCTATAGCACAATTGGTTACTGTGGTAAGTCCGCCGGTTAAATTTAGCATGGTAGAACCCGGATTATTTCCGGTTGCAGTACAATTGGATAGCAGGAAATAGTCATTCCTCCAGGTTGATTCAAAGTTGATAACCGAATCAAAAACACAATATTTCATAATAATGTGATCAAAGGAAACCTGTCCGCCGATGTTGCCATAACTACCTGCACCATCGTAGTATCGCGGCCCGCCGAACCTTGTCCTTTCGATAATGGCAGTATCTCCATCGAACAGGAAAATAGCGCCTCCAGCACTAACTGCACCCACGGTATCTTTTGGCGGGATAAAATAACAATCACGGATTACGATATCATTTCCGTAGTTTCCACCGTCCGACTGATGAATAAAACAAAATTTGTTACCGGTTTTGCTTCTGTCGATAAATACGTTTTCGATGAGGATATTATCGCAATCGTATGAAAACTGAATTCCATCACCGGCAGATAAAGAGATTTCATGGCTTTCCCAATACCAGTCCCAGTTCACATCCCAGATGTTGGTATTTTTTACGGTTATATTGCTGTTTGTCTGAAAAAACAAACCGTCTTCTCCGATGTGGTGTACTTCACAACTATCGATATAAATATAAGAAGTGAGGTAGTTACTGATCGGAGAACGTATGCCGTTGTAGCAATAAGATATTTCGCAATTAATGATATTAATATGATGCACCGGTGCTGAATAAGGTGCAAAATAAATGCCTGCCGTCGGTCGAACATCTGCACTTCCCACAAAATTTATATCCCTGATGGTAACATCATGTGAGCCATTATTAACAGCCAGAATACGTGCCTGACTTCCGGTTACACCAGTCATAATGGGCCTTTCACCTTCTCCATAGGCGCCGATCACGAGGTCGGTTTTACTGCTGATTGCAAAATTACCAACGGTGGTAGTTCCACGTTTTTGCAAATATTTGTTACCGTTTTGAAGGCTCACATCGCTCCAGGAATCAAAGGGATGGTCGAATGTGCCATCCTGTGCAGGATCTCCTGAGTTTGTCGGGTCGATATAAACTGTGTTCTGTGCAAACAAGATCGCTGAATAAAGTAGTACAAGTAGAAATGTCAATACCCAGAACTTCATACTGAGTACCAGGTAAGTTTGTTTGTTAGTTTGCGTGTTGTAGTTCATAGTTGAGCATTTGATAAATGTTAGTAAATGATTTAGCCACCCCTTGCAGGGCATTTTGGGTGGTTGGAGTAATCAAATGCCGGCATTATAATTATTGTGCCACTTAATTAAAAAACTGAATTACAATACTATACGTAGACAAAAATAAGACAGAAAACTATCCGGTTTCCGATATCGGATAGTGTGATACGGATAAGCGCAAAACCATGGCATAATTTTGAAAAAATGCCTGATTTTTATTGTATAAAAAAGAAAAAAAAGTGAAAGAAATTTAACA